>JAKLDZ010000334.1:0-6585 GCA_022703255.1 Myxococcota bacterium
CCGGGGCTGGGGCTGGTCGCCCTGCCGGAATCCGGATTCCCCGAGGGGGAAGCGGGCGGGTGTGTGGCCTACTACGAGGGGGCGGCGTGCGCGATTTCGCTCGAGGATCCGGTGCCGCCGAGGCTGCACCACGCGCGCGCGTTGCTGCGCGATCAGTGCGACAAGCCCCGGGTCTCGAAGGGGCTGCGTCTCGTTGCGGAGGGCGAGGTCTCCGGGCGCGCGATGCACCAACTGTTCGGCGCGAGGAGGCCGCGGGTGCGGCTCTGGATTCGAGAGCAGTGACCGAGCGTAGCGCACGAGCCAAGCGTTGTCCGATGTTGGGGGGGGAAGCCCGCTCTCGGCGGCCGTCTGCCAAGGTTCGGACACGTGCGCATCCGAGTCCATCCAAACGCTGGTCTCCAAACGTTCGATTGTATTCCTGTTGACCGCAGGAACAGTCACCGATACAAGACTTGCGTGACGGGGTTTCTCTCAAGCCAGTTGGAGGTGGATCGATGGCGGGTTATCGACTCCGCGCAGCGGCGCGAACGGCAGTCTTCTCAGCAACGGCAGGGCTGGCTCTCGCGGGTGGAGGGCTCTCGAGCGGGTGCGGCGGATTGTCCACATCATCCGACGACGCCCCCCCCCGAGCACACATCCAGCCGCGGACAGCCGCTTCTTGGCGCCAGTCTCGATGAAGACCTGAAGTACCCCTTCGTGGGATACGTTTCCGCGTTCACTGCAGACGACAAGTGGGAAAGCATCTGCTCGGGGGTGCAGCTCTCTTGCGGCGCCGTCCTCACGGCGGCCCACTGTCTCCGAGGTTCGCACTCTTGCGACCGCGGCAGCTTCTTCACTCGCTACCACGCGGGGGACTGCGGACATAGCGAAGACGGTCACACATGGAGTTTCTCCACGACCATCGTCATGCCCGGGTTCCACCCTTCGACAAGCGGCAGTCTCAACGACTTGCAGATTGCTCACGACATCGCCATCCTCCCTCTCCGCGCCGACCCGGACGTCGCCTTCAGACGGACGGCCCGCTCGCTTCCCTACGCCAGACTGGGCGACGTCGGCTCCGTGCTGAGCGGTGCGGTCGTCTCCGAGGTGGGATACGGGGCCGGAGCCAGGACGGATGATGGTGATTGCGTGGTCGACGAGGAATGCAACACAAAGCCAGGATCCGTGCCGCCACACGGAGCGTACAGGAAGCACGCGGAGCTGTCCGTCGGCTATGTCGGAGGCACCTGGCAAGCGATTCGGCTGCAGGGCATCAACGGCTCGATGGCGGTCCCCGGGGACTCCGGCGGCCCGGTGTTGCTCGGCACCGACACCGTGGTTGGCATTCAATCATCGACCAACGGGACCGCGTCGGCTCCGTGCAACGCCACCCAGGCCTGGGCGGCCAACCTCACCGAGCCGGGTTTTGCTCAGTGGATTCGAGAGCAGCTGGCCGCTCTCGATCGCGACGGAGACGAGGTGCCCGACGCTTGCGATCCGTGTCCTGACGTCCCGGACGACGGCTACGACGCGGATGGCGACCATGAGCTGGCCACTTCGATCTGGCATCGGATCTCGATCGACGGACCCGGGATTCCTTCGCCCTCGGTGGAGGCGAACCCGCTCGATCTGGACCTCAACCCCTATGCCATGAGCACGACGCGGGAGCGGCTCTGGAGGTGGGAGGACGACTTCGCCTACTGGTCGTCGTCAGCGTGGGGCGCTGAGCTTCCGTATGGCGTGCCGACGGAGCCGGAGCAGGGACGCGGGCGTTTGTGGGTGCACGCGCAGACGCTGCACGGGATGGACCTGGCCGACGCAGAGCACGGAATCCACGGTCGGGCGGACGACATCACGGTTCCCCAACCAGGACTGGCCAACGCGGTCCAAGATGTCAGTCCCATCGTCACCAAGACGCGGTACGTGATCCACAAGGTGCTGACGAAGGAACCGATCAGGCTCCAGCTCACGGCCCGCCCCTGTCTGGCGTGTGGACCGGAGATGTTCGAGCAAGGCGCCATCGAGCGTCCTTCCTGGGGCTATCCCCTGGCTCAGGCGCCCGGGGCATCGCCGCGCGAAGCGCAACAGATCGTCACCGTCCCCGGCAGCGACGCTCTGGCCGTGCTGCTTCGCGACGGCTCCCTCATGGACGTGTCCGACACGGTTGGAGAGGGACTCCGAGCGAGCCTCTCGCTCGGCCTGCGTTGGGTGGATGCCGCGGAGAACGAGCCGGCCGCCGGGGCGGGGGCACACGCGCCAACGGCTATCGGCCTCAGTGCCGACGGGACCAGCATCGTCGAACGCGCCTACCTGGTGCCAGGCGGACTCCTCGGCGAGAGCGACATCAGTCCGACGCACGGTGTGTTGAAGTCGAACGGAACAACGGAAACGTCTGCTCCGGGGTACGTACCGACGCCCCGTGTCGAACCGCTTGCCGCCTACAGCCGCTCGACTCGACAGCTCTTCGTCGTGGGCGGCCGCGATCCGGACACCGGCTCGCGGCTCACCGACATCGCGCGTGCCGACGTCGCAACCGGGGTCTGGACTCGAATCGTGCCCAAGGGCGTAACGCTCGGCCAGGTGCTGGCGACCACCTACTCTCCGCGGGACAGGAAGCTCTGGATCCTCGACACGCTGGGCGCGGGGCGTGGTGCCACGGCCCGGTTGATCCGCCTCGACCCCGGAACCGGACGCGCCCAGACGCTGGGGGAATGGCCGCGAAGCGGCAAGTTCGACAAGCACTGGCTGATCCTCGATCGCGACGCGAGCGTCCTGCTTGCCACCTCCAGTGACATGGTCAACAAGCATGTCGTGATTCACTTCGATGACACCAGACCCGTGCCCCAGGCAGACCGCACGTATGCCGGACAGCACGCTCTGGCACTGCCCCCCGTGGTGGACTCGGAGGGCTACGCGTTCACCACCCGGATCGCACCCAAGAAGATGCCGGTGGTCGTCCGCGTCAAGGCGCTCTCCGGCGGGATCGGTCATTGGGGGGGAATGGGGACATGCCTGTGACCGACGGTCTCGCTGCAACCGCTCTCGGCGTCGCAGCCAGTGTGCTGCTGCTGGGAGCATGTCGTGGCTGTTCCTCAAGCAGCCCGACCGGCACCGAGCCGTTGGACGGCGGCTCGCCCGGCGACGTACGGGTGGACAGGGTGATCGACTCCCGTCCCGAGGCGGACGCGCAGGCTGAGCCGTCCGTCGATGCCGCTCCCGATGTCCTCGTGGACCATGAGGGGGTTCCTCCGGGATGGGAGGCCTGGACAGGTTGGTCTGCGAAGTGCCCAGTCTACGTCCCCGGCCCCGATGCGGAGCTGCCTCCTCCCATCGAATGGGAGCCGTGTCCCTCGTTCGTGCCGCACGCCTCCGGATGCAGGGTCATGAAGAACACCTGGGGAGGCAATGTCGCGATGTTCGCCAGATTCTGGCGGGAGGCCTCCTCCGGAAAGCCCCTGCTGGCGTTCGCGCGGACGCGCTCGAGCCTGGACGTCGTGCTGGTCCCCTTCATCATCGCGGAGCCGGATGGCATCGTTCGGATGGCACAGATCTACCCGCTTTCGGACTCGACAAAGGGCTGTCCCTACTATCCCGAGGACTTCAACGACGGATTGTATGTGGTCGACGCTCCTGCCAGGCTCGAGACGCTGGCGGATGGCGGCAAAGCCGACGTGGAGGGGGCGATCGGCGGCCCGATGACCAACATGACCCCCGCCGTTCTCGCCACCACGTTGGAGAACTCCTCGTGGCGAGTCTCGAAGGACTGGCTCGTGCAGCTGACGCTGGGCAAGGTCAACGCATGGACGTGGGACGGCAAGACGATCGAGAACGTCTATGCGGGGGGCACGGACCCCAACGGGCTTCAACCCCACGTTCCCATCGTGCAAGGAAAGGACATCTTCTTCACGGTCGGCAACCTTCAGCTCTGCGGCGTCATGTCGTGGAGTCCAACCGCCGGGCTGCGTCCGCTGCTGCGCTGGTATAGTGACTTCACACGCGCCGCAGGCAACTTCGGCACCGATGGCAAGGACATGGTGTGGACCCAGAGCCAGGGGACAGGAGCCTGTCTCAATGACGGCCCCAACCCGGAAGTCTGGACCGCGCCCTACACGACCGACCCCGCAGTGCTGCAGGCCACGGCGCACCGCGTCCGCAAGGACGTGCGGGGGATGAGCCCCGACTCGTATGCGGTGGGCCACGGGTATGCTGCACGATGCGATTTCTTCGGCTCCCCGATCGCAAGCTCGCTGTCCATCGTACGGCTCTCCGACGGATACGCATGGACCGTCGCCGGGGATCCGGACGCCAAGACGCACAACTTCAGCGTGCCGTTCGGGCTCACCGAAGAGGAAGTCTACGTCTTCGGTTCGATTCAAGGCATCCCGATGACGATCTTCCGCATTCGACTCGACTCCCTCGGCCCGGGCACACCGCCAGACTGAGCCGCGGTTTTCCACGCGACGAACCCACCCATCCACACCGGCGCACGCATCGCGCGCACGGACTGCTCGGCTCACTTCCCGCGCGACGGCTCGGCCGGCTTGGGTTCCGCGGGTTTCTTGGAGTCGGAGCTGTTCGGCTTCGAAGACGGTCGCGGGCCCGGGGGCATGCCCGTGCGGGTCGCAGTCTTGCCCCCCACGCTCTCGGGCTCGGACTCCGAGGAATCGCTGTCCGAGGTCTTGGACTTCGTTGCCGCGCCGAGCGCGCTCAGCGCGATCGCACCGAGCAGCGATCCGACCCACGCCCCGGAGCCGTCGTTCTTCGCGGCTTTCGCGGCGGCGCGCGCTTCCAGGTTCATGTCCGTGACGCGGCACACCGCGCGGGGAGGCAACTGATCGTCGCCGCACACCGTGTTGTGGGCGACCTGGGCCCCCGGGCAGGTGACGAGGCAACGCAGGTATTCGAGGTCCCCGTCGCCGTGGCCGTAGCGGCACTCGCGGTCGCACTGCTCGCGGTCCAAGCGGTCCGCCCGGCCTTCGAGGGGGATGAGGATCCGCGTGCGATACGAGCCGGCGCACGCGGAGGTGGCGCACGAGATCAGGGCCAGGGCGACGAGCAGGGAGAGGCGCATCGACGGGGAGTGTAGCGCACTTCCGCCACCGTGGCCCACTCACTGCCGCATGGCCGGCGCAGGGGCGCCCAGCCCACCACGCCACGAACGGCCCCCGCTCCTCAGAACAGCAGCCCCGCTGCATGGCAGCGCGGCGTCATTCCCCCGTACGTCAAGTAGATGAGGTCGCTCGCTGCCCGGTAGTACACGTCCGTGTTTGGGTACTCCGCAGTCGGATACGCTGGATACTCCGACTTCGCTTTCGTCGCCCTCGTGCTCGTGCTCGTGCTCGTGCTCGTGCTCGTGCTCGTGCTCGTGCTCGACCGTCAGCCCAGTGCCCCTGGGCCCAACAACCTGTCGGTCAGCTTCAACAGCATCGAGACGATCCGAACCAGCATGGCCTTGCCCTCTCGAGCAACGCCTGCGTCGAGGCGATTGCGGGCAACGAGCACGTCGAGACATGCCGCACACTCCAATGCTGAGCCGCGCGAGATGTCCAAGAAGCGGCACCGATCGACGGCCGACCTCTTCCCGTTTCCCTCTGCGATGTTGTTGCTGATCGACGTGCTGGCATCGTCCAGGTGCTTGGCCGCGCTCAGGCGCGCTCCCGTTCCCGGACCGCCCTCGATCAATGGCCGCACCCATCGTTGGAACGCTATCGACAGCCTGTAAACGTCGAGCTTCTCGTGGTCGAATCCACCATCGTATGCCATGGTCGAGCCTCCGCATCTCCGCTCTCCATCGGCCGGAACCGCACTTCAGTTGCGTGAATTCGGCATCGGTTCGCGAATTTCGAGCACGAGCACGAGCCGAGCGGGTCACCGCGCCGAAGGATACTCGGCGCGCGGAGGCGGGTCGAGGTCGGGTGCCCGCGGAAGCAGTCTACCTCCCCACCACGCTGTTGGCCGATGGTCAGGCCGCGTGCAAGGCCGGCGCGCTGGAGACCTGCTATCAGCGGGACAAGGGAGACGAGGGGAGCGAAGTCATCCTGTCTCCGAACGCGCCGCCAGCGAGGCAGAAGTGACGTCGCCCCGGGGCTTACCGCGTGCTCGCGATCAGGCGGCGCACGTACGCCGCATACGCGTGCCCCGTCGGCAGATCGGAATCCGACACGATCTTGCGTCGCGAGGCAACGACGGCCTTGCCGGTTCTGGGGTCGAACCCCGGCTTCTCGCACCGTTCCCACAAGAGCGCAGTGCCGCGGCGCTGCCACGCCGGCACCCCATCGAAGTCGACGCCGTGGTCGCGCAACAGCTTGTGCTTGCTGGCGAGCGAGGCCCCCTCAAGGATCCGCGCAGCCTCTCTGGCCGTGGTCCCGTGGCTGCGCAACGTCCAGTAGCACCAGCCGCTCAACGAGCACCGGCCAGCGTCGGCCTGCCGCCACCGGAAGTAGTCCACCACGTCCTCCTCCTGCCCGCCGATCCACAGCCGTCCATCGAACTCCACAGGCTGGCCGCAA
This sequence comes from Myxococcota bacterium, assembly GCA_022703255.1. Taxonomy (GTDB): domain Bacteria; phylum Myxococcota_A; class Polyangia; order Polyangiales; family Polyangiaceae; genus JACRCQ01. Next base: position 6,489 of record JAKLDZ010000334.1, read on the forward strand.
GCAACCGACACCACGGCCGCCGCCCTCGCCGCTGAGATCGACACGAGCTTCTCGACCTCCCGGTCGAAGATGCCAGTGTCGCGAGGCAGAAGCACCG
>JAKLDZ010000334.1:6595-6854 GCA_022703255.1 Myxococcota bacterium
TCATCGCTCTCGGTGAACGCGCACACCGCGTGAAGCGTGGTGAGTATCCCCTTGGCGGCATCGATCATCCAGCGGTGGAAGCCCACGTCGAACGGCTTCTCGACCAGCCTCGCGGTCAGTCTGGAGAAGGCTCTTCCATCTACGCGCACGACGATGAACGCTCCCGGCGGCACGCGCAGACCGTGGAATGTCTCTCCGCGGCGCATTCGCGCGTCGAACTCGTCGAACCTCATCGCTCCTCCCAAGCCTCCACCACGAA
>JAKLDZ010000335.1 GCA_022703255.1 Myxococcota bacterium
CTTGCGCAGTTCCATGGGCACGAATATGCGGATAGTATCCCCGCGATCCTCGACAATTCGGCCGTCCTCGCACGTTACGGTGTCGCCCTTCATGACGCGGCCTTTCGCGCCTGGGGCTCGCCTGGTTGTTCGCTCGACTTCGACACCGCGTTCTCCGAGTCGGGCGTTGTCGCGGGCGGAGGCTCCGGCGGGGGGGCGGGCCAGGCGGCCTCGACGGGGGGAAGCGCGGGATTCGAAGCTGGCGCGGGGGGATCGGCCGGTGAAGGCCCGGACGCCTCGGCCGGTGCAGGGGGATCGGCCGGTGAAGGTCCGGATGGGTCTGCGGGTGCGGGCGGCGCGGAGGCAGGGGGCGCCGGAGGCTCCTCCGGTGAAGGTCCGGATGGGTCTGCGGGTGCGGGCGGCTCGTCGGGCGGGGCGGGTTCCGGCGGGACGGTCGGTGATGCGTCCACCGGAGATGCCGACGCAGGTTTCGTGTGCGATCCAGTGCCTGGCGCGGACGGCGGCATGGTGTCTCGCTGGCGGGACTGGGCTCAGGGCGTCTGCGAGGAGTGCCCGGCCGTGCCCTTGAACTGCGACGAGTTTGATCCGGTCAAGAGCATGCTGGACACCTCCAGCCGCATGCTTCGGATCGAGCTGCTCCCGGGCAAGGCCGAGATCGTGTCCGCTTCCATCTCGTTCGACTACCAGGCCAACGGGCCGGACGGCGAGGTGCAGGACTTCCCGCTCACCGTGTCCCAGAATGTCCTGCAGGCGGATCTCTCGGGAGCCATCCCCTTGGGTGTGTTGGCGGTGTGGGTGTCCGGGCTGAAGCTGCTCGACGCGTGCGGCAAGGTGACGATGGTGACGGACTTCGGGATCGGCATGCCGTACGGCGCGAGCGAGGACATCCTCATCCACTGCGAGCAGTGAGGCTCGTGCGCGGCACGCGGCAGACGAAGTCCTCGAACTTCCCCGACGGGGAACGAGGGATGTCGTCCACGGTGCGGAGCTCGAGCTCGAACGGGTGCCCCAGCGTCTCGACCACGAGCGACTTCAGACCCCGCTCCTCGTCGACGGACAACGGGCGCGCGGGAACGATCTCGAGCACGAGCTCGCGCAGGCTGGTCTGCACGAGGCGAAACTGCCTCAACGGGAAGAGCTTTCCCAGGATGTTCGAGGCGTAGCGCGGCCAGAGCACGTCGCCCGAGGGCAAGACCATCATGTTGCGGGCGCGGCCGAGAATGCGCTCGATCACGGGCAGGCGACGTCCGCAGCGGCATGGCTCGCCGGCCATCGCGTAGTCGCCGGTCTCGTAGCGAATGAGCGGCATCACGAACGCGTGAAGCGCCGTGACCACCACACGCCCGACCTCGCCCGGCGCGCACGGGGTGGCGTCGTCGCGCAAGAGCTCCAGCAGGACGCTCTCCGATTGCACGTGGTAGGTCGTCCCCTTGGGACACTGCAGGGCGAGGTAGCCGAGCTCCACGCAGGAGTAGGAGTCGACGACGGGCACGTTCCACACGCGCATGGCGGCGTCCCTGAGCCCGTCGGGAAGCACCTCGCCGAAGGTGCCGAGCTCCCGCAGTGAAGGGAGCGACACACCATGTCGCTCTCCCGCTTCCACGAGGGCGGCCGCGTTCGAGGCATAGGTCGCCAGGTAGGCCGGGGCCTCCCGCTCGATCCATTCGAGCTGCGCTCGAACGGGCGTGTGGACGTCGAGCAGCGCCAGCGGACCGCTGCGTGGCGAGGGCGCCCAGCGCGGCACGTGGCGCCCGAGGGGGGCCGAGGCGCCACTCACGATGGCGCGGATTCCTGCGGCTTTGCACGTCAGCTCCCGGCCGTGCCAGGCATGATCGCGCAGCGCGATCACCCGCGTGACGGCCGCGCTCGCCGAGTCGATCTCCACGGTGACCTGACGTCCGGTGGAGCCCGAGCTGTTGGCCTCGCGCACGGTGCGGTGCCCGGGCAGGGTCTCGGAGCTCTTCAACTCCTGCCGATGATCGAGCAAGTCGGCGCGCGAAAGGATCGGCAGCTCGTGGAATCGATCGAGGGTCAGAGGCGCGCTTGCCGTGTGCGCGAGCCGCTCTCGATACCAGGGGACCGACTTCCGCGCGTGCGCGATGAGCCGTCCCGCGAGGAGCAGTTGCTGTTGAAGGAGCTCCGACTCGGGCCAGCGTTGCGTCTCCTCGAGCAACTCCACCGCAGCCTCGAGCCCGGCCTGACCGCGGTGGGCAGCGAGTGTTGCGAAGGACTCGAGCACGAGACGGTCCGAATGCACCGGGCGATGCTAGCGCGTCTCCGCGTTTTCGGGCACGACGGCCTGCTGCGTGATCGCTCTGAGGAAAATCACCCGCGGCGGGCCACGAAGAACTCGTACGCGTAGTAGTCCGAGTACCGTTGGTGCAGCTTGGGTTCCTTCGCGAGCTGGTCGAGGACCCCAAGGGCTTCGGCATCGCCAGCGTACCTGCCGCGCAGCTCCTCGATACGTCGCTCCATCGGCGTGTAGAAGTCGTCCCACCAGGCCTCGTCGGGCAGCGTGAAGTGATCGACCAGCGAGAAGCGGCTCGTGCCGATAGCTGCGACGATGTCGGCGACCTTGCCCATCGTCGGGTAGTCGAAGTCGAAGCTCGCCTTGATCTCGGACGGCGGGTTCTCCTTGCGCCAGACCGCGTCGGTGAAGGCGAGGTAGCCGCCGGGGCGCAGCAGCTCGCGGCAGATCCGAAGGGCGTTGTCGATGCCGAGGTTGTAGAGCGCGCCCTCGGACCAGATGAGATCGAAGCTCTCGGGGGGCAGCCCGGGATGGGCCATGTCGCCGACCATCGAACGCACCCGGTCCGAGAGCCCGCGCTCGGCGACCGCAGCGCGCAGCCGTTCGATGCTGGGCGCGTGGTTGTCGATGGCCGTGATGAGGGCGCCGTGCAGGAGCGCTGCCAGATGAAGGGTCTGCCCACCGACGCCGCAGCCGAGATCGAGTACCGCAGGCGATGGCGGAAGTCCTTGGCACATGGCGATCGCCCGCGCCGCGCAGGCACGGTTGCCGGGCCCCTGCCGGGGCAAGCTCTCGTACAGCTCGAAGAAGACCTCCCAGAAGCGTGATGCGGGTCCGGTCATGTTCTGCTTTCTTTGCAGGGGCTGGGCAGAGGATCGACCAACGTCTCGTCCCAACGGATCACACTGTATCGGTGCTTCACGGAGCAGGGAACAGCGAGCCGCGGCGGGGCGGAGACCCCTCCCGCGCGGCAGGCGGACGCTCGAGAGGCGTCGAAGTCGGAGCGCCGATGCTCGGGTGGACTCACTTGGAAGCACGTTGTACGCTGAGCGCCGTGCAGATCCCATCGGAGATGTTTGCAGCCGTACTCGAGCGGTTCGGGACTCCCGCGGAGCTCAAGTATCGGCGGATTCCCGTGCCCCGCGCAGCCAGAGGGGAAGTCCTCATCCGTGTGCGGGCCGCCGGGGTGGGCCGGTGGGATGCCTTCGAGCGAGAGGGTGGATACGCGCAGATGTTGGGAAGTTCGCCGCGATTCCCGTATGTTCTCGGCTCCGAAGGCGCGGGCATCGTGGCAGCGCTGGGGGAGGGGGTTGAAGGGGTGGCCGAAGGAGACCTGGCGATCGCCGTGGGCTTCTTGAACCCGCGGGGCGGCTTCTATGCCGAGTACAGCGTTGCCTCTGCAGAGCTCGTGCAGAAGCTTCCGCCAGGCCTGACACTCGAGCAGGGGGCGGCAGTTGCGGGCGTTGGTATCACCGCGCTGCGAGGCCTGGATGACGTGCTTCACGTTCGTCGGGGAGATCGGATCCTGATTCTCGGCGCGAGCGGAGGTGTCGGGCATCTCGCACTGCAGATCGCCAAGGCAAGAGGGGCGTTTGTCCTTGCCATCGCTTCTGGTACCGACGGTGTGGCTTTGTGTGAGCGACTCGGAGCCGACGTGGCACTGGATGGACGAAGCGACGACTGCAGCCGGGTCATTACGCGCATGGAACCGATGGATGTTGGTCTCTTCGCCGCAGGCGGTGAGGTTGCGCGACAAGCCCTGACGTGCATCCGTTCGGATGGGCGTATCGCGTATCCGAACGGAGTTTCTGACTTCGATCCGACTGGAGACGACCGCATCACCGCCTACAACGGCGAACCCGACGCGGAAATCATGCGGCGCTTGCGGGACGCGATCTGCGAGCACCATGTCACGGTGCACGTGGGGGGTGCCTACACCCTTCGCGACGCCCGGAGCGCGCATTGCGCGCTCGAGCGGCACTTCCTCGGCAAGCTCGTGCTTCTTGCAGAGAGTTGAGTGAGGCGCCCTGCCGCCACCGGCGTTGTTCGGCTTGCAGTTCGCGCGCGCCGGCGACGAAAGAGGCATCGCGGTGGATCCACCGAGCCGTTGCCGGTAGGCTGATCCACCGAAGCGAGAAGAACGGATGAGGAAGAATCCTGGCCGGTGGGCGATTCTCACAGCTCTTGCCGTCTCCACCGCCTCTTGCGATGCGGAACCATCGGCCGACGACCGGTCCGGGGCTGGGGGCGACGCGGGGACGGGCCTGGAGGCTGGAATGGGTGGGGAGGCCGGCGCAGGCCACCACGAAGCCGGTGTGGATGTCGAGGCCGGTGCCGGGCACGAGGCCGGCGTCGATGCCCTGGATGATCCGGTGAGCGAACCAGTGGTGGAGTGGCCCGACGGCAGCGGCGACGGCGGAGGGGACGACTGGTGGCCGCAGCCCGGCGAGGGTCCGAGCCAGGGATGGGACACGGGCGACGACGGTGGGGATTGCCTGTTGGCGTGTTCCGCGGGCAACTACAACCAGGCATTCAAGCGCGACCTGTGCAATGCCGGCAAGACTCCGGGAGTGGATCCGGTCTTCTACAATGGCCACTACCAGTTCTGGGGAATCAAGTGGGACAAGATGGGCACCGGTCAGGATCATCAGGGGGTGTGCGTCACGACGCATGTCGCGGACGTCGGAGGGACGGGGATTGCGGCAACGCGACGGATCTTCCACGACGGCTGCACCGGATATCCCGATGGCAATCCGCGCGTGATGACCGAGGGGCCGAATGCGGGGTGGACGCCGGAGAACTGGGGACAGGCATTCCACGGGGCCTGTATCGTGCACGATCTCTGCTACAAGGCGGAGCCGGCGTTCAGCGGGAAGTCCAAGGAGTATTGCGACGATCAGATGGAGTACTACGCGCAGAAGATCTGTCATGCGTCGTACACGACGACCGGGGGAGGGCCGTTGCAGAAGAACGATCTCGACAAGTGCCTCGCCGAGGCGGCCAATGCGCGATTCTGGCTGAAGCTAGGCTCCGACAACCACTACACCGCGTTCAACTACCCCTACGACTGGCGTCCGGAGGGGGGCCTTTGCGGCGCGGGCAAGACGTATGACGTGGTGACGAATACCTGCACGACGCCCTGATCGACAGCCCCTTTCGCCGTCCGCCGAAACGGGCCCCGACGGGTTCGCGGATCAAGACTCATCCGGGGTCAGCGTGTGATCACGAGTCGTGCAGGAGCGTTGGCCTGCTCGGCGGAGGGGGCGTGGACCCCGGGGGCGAGGACGATCTGGACCGGCGGCGTGTCGCCTTCGGGGCGCGGCTCCGCCGTCTCCGGTTCCTCTCCGGGCAACGGTGGAAGCACCGACTCGTCGGTCCCGGGAGGCACCAGGTAGATCTCCGCGGTCGCCGGGTAGACATCGAGGGTCGTCTCGTCGCGCTCCGAGCCATCGCGGAAGCGCAACGTTCGGATGCGTCTCACCGAGTAGCCGCGGATGCCGCGCTGCTTGAGCACGACCTTTCCTTCGGGAAGGTAGGAGGTTTCGCGGACCTGGCGCTTGTAGTTGCGCGTGCCGACGACGTCGCGCTTGAAGGTCACGGTGACGGGGCGCTGCTCGCCGAGGAGCTCGAAGGAGATGAGGCCGCGATCGACGACGGCGTGCAGGACAACGGGGAATTGGAACGGGTTACGAAGCTTCAGGTCCACGGAGCCGTCGACGACGGTGGAGTCGAGGCCCATGGCGATGTAGCCGCTGGGGCGCGAGTGGGGCGACCGCTCGAGGACCTCGAGGCCGGAGAGGTAGGCGGCCGCGTGCAGCGTGCTGGCGACCTGACAGGTGCCGCCGCCGATCCCTTCGACCATCTCGCCCTTGAAGATCTCCCAGCCCTTGTGGAAGCCGTTCTCGATCGTGCGGTGGCCGACGACGGCGTTGAACGAGAGGATCTGGCCGGGGAGCAGCACGTGGCCGTCGAGCTTCGCGGCGGCGTTGGCGATGTTGGCGGCGCGGTTCGTCTCGCCACCGAGGTAGCCGAAGCGGGTTTCGAAGTGACCGACGGTCTGCGAGATGTCGATGCGTTCGAGGAACTCGGCGGACGCCAGCGGAGGGACCTCGGTTGCGGGGAGGCGGACCTCGGAGGTGCCCAGGCGCGCCGCGGTGTCGATGGCGTCGTAGGCGGCGTACAGGTCGAGGAAGCGGCCGGACTTGTGCGGGACCACGGTCTTGCGCGCGAGGTCGAGGCGTGCGGGGACGGCGAGCTCGTCGAGGTCCTCTTTGAGAGGCAGCAGACGCGCGGCGAGCGGAGCGGGATCGAGCTTCCAGGTGAGCTGCAGGTCGAGGTCGCCCGCTCGGGCGCGAAGGGACTGATCGATGCGCTCCTCGATGGGGCCGGTGCGGCCGATGGCCATCGCACGCTGCAGGGCCTGATCGACGTCGATGCGCAGGCCGAGGTCGGCGAAGGAGGCGACGACGGGTTCCTTGCGTCCCGGCAGGGTGATGCGCACGGGAGCGGATTCGCGGGTGTTTGCACGCTGCGCGATGAAGGAGCGCAGGTCCGCGCCGGGCGGGACCGTGGCGCCGTCGATGCGAAGCCCGCGGGCGTGGGAGC
>JAKLDZ010000336.1 GCA_022703255.1 Myxococcota bacterium
TTTTTTGTCGGGATCGTTCAAGCTAGGCTTCCTTGCAGCTCAAGGGCGGGAAATGTCCCGCCGCCATCGCTCGAGGAGAAACGCCGTGAACGCACCGCTCGCCACGCCCACCGCAGAGACCTTCAGCCTGAAGCGCCGCCAGGATCGCGGCGGCCACCACGAGCGCCCCCGCCTGCCATCCCTGCAGATGTTTGCCCACCCGCGACATCGTCTTGACATCCATGCGCTTCACTCGCGACCATCGCCCAAGTAGCCCCGAATGACCAGACGATCTCGTCTGAGGAGCCACCGTGCGAGAGAAGCGTCAACACGCCCGTAAGCCCATCGACCTGCCCGCCGTCCTCGTGGTCGAGGGCGACCCCACCCCGTGGGGCGCCCATGCCCGCGACATGAGCATCGGCGGAGTCTTCGTCGAGACCGACGCTCGCCCCGCCTTCGGCACCCGCGTCACGCTCACCATCGCATTCGAAGGCATGGCCGACGCCATCGAGCTGCCCGCGGTCGTGCGGTGGAGCAACCCCGACGGCCTCGGCCTGCAGTTCGGCTTGCTCGGCGCGCGCGAGACCCACGCCATCGCCGCCGCCATGAGCGCTGCCCGCTGACGCGCGCCGATCAGAACTGCAGGGGAAGCTGCCAGCGGCTCGAGGTGCGCGCGGCGGGGAACCGCGCCGAGAGCAGGACGCTGCCCGCACACTGCTGAACGTTCGGCGCCAGCGGGGGCTCGAACCTGCCCAGGACCACGTTGCCCTCCGGCGCTACCGAGATCGACACCGTGGTCTGCACGCTCACGCGCACCCGCACCGAATCGTCGCCCGCCGTCGCGCGCACGAATCGACGGTGGCAATCGGCCACCCCAACCGTGATGCGATCGAGCACCGGGCGCGCTGCGTCCGCAGCCAACGACTCGGGGATCGAAGCATCCGGCACCGGCTGCACCGAGGGGATCGAAGTCCCGCGCGACACCGCTCCGCCAACGACACCGGACTTCTTGTCCATGCCCGAGACGGGGGCGGATGCTGCATCGGCCGCAGCTTCTCCATCCCCTCCCGCAGGTCTCGCGGCGGTTGCCCCCGACGCGGGCTCGCCCGACGGCAACGCGATGGGCGGCCCCGCAGGCGGCACTTCGGAGGCCGGCGAAAACTCCGCGTCGCGCGCACCATCGAGGCTGAAGCTCCCCGCGCTCGGCGCGACCATCAGCCAGGCCGAGGTGCTCCCCCGCCTCGACCGGCCGCCGACCGCGACCGTGCCCCGCTCGACGTGCACCGCCACGCGAGAGCCCCTGCGCTCCACCGAGAACACGGTGCCATGCACCGAAACGAACGTGTCGCCGGCGCGAACCACGAATGTGTCGGGTTCCGAACCAGGTGCGACCTCGACGCGAATTGCCCCCGACTCGAGGGACAGCCGCACGGCCTCGCCGAGCTTCTCGACGGCGACCGCGGAAGAGGGCGCGAGCTTCCAGGCTGCAACACCTTCGTGGCGCACGCTCAGCGATCGCGGCCCGGACTCGAGGCGATCGCCCTCGCGGAGCTGCGCGGCCGTGATGACGTCGCGGTGGACCGGGTCCACGGTCACGAGGCCCGCGCCCGGCGCGGGGGCCGTGGCGAAGCACAGATCCGGACGTTGCCGGCAGACCACAGACGTGGCGGCGGCGAGGACGGCCGCGGCCGCGGCGATTGCAAAGACCCGGCGTGCGGAGTGGCTTCGGGAGGCGAGCCGGATCGGTTCGCGCTCCAGCCGCTCGAACAGACGCCCTTCGACGCGGTCCCAGTCGATCGAGGGGATCGGTTCGCGGCGCGCCTCGCGCACAAGCTCGTTGAGCAGCTCGGGACGGCTCATGGTTCCGACTCCCGCGGCGCCTGAGTGGCGAGATCGGCGCTGCCCGGACGGAGCATGGTGTCGGCCAGGGAAGCGAGGGAGGGCTCTTCGCGCAGCAGTTGGATCATGTCCCGGCGCGCATAGAAAAGGCGGGTGCGGACCGTCAGCACGGGCGCATCGACCAGCGCCGCGATCTCCGAGGGCGAGAGCCCCTCGATCTCGTGCAGGATGAAGACCGTTCGCTTCTTCTCCGCGATCCGATCGAGAACCGCATAGAAGGCCTCCACGCGTTGCCTGCGGATCGCGTCCTCGTCGGGAAGCGGGGAGCTCCCCTCGAGGTGAGGCGGGACCTCGTCGGTCAACGCGGGCCGGCTGCGGGCCGCTCGCCGGTGCATCAACACCACGTTGACGGTGATTCGATGCACCCACGTGCCGAAGCGCGAATCGCCGCGGAAGTCGGGCAGGCTCCGGTAGACCTGCAGGAAAGCCTCCTGGATCAGGTCTTCCAGCTCGGCGCGCTGGCCGACCATGCGGAAGACCAACCGCGCGACGTCGCTGCGGTAGCGCTCGTACAGGGTCCGGAACGCGGCCTTGTCCCCGGCCTTGCAGCGGGCCACGAGGGGCAGGACGGCCGATTCATCGGAGGACACTGGCAGGAGGGTAGAGGGAAATACGGAAACAAACCAGCCCGAAAGGGCGCAGTCCGCAAGAGGAGCGAGTCCTGGAGTTCGGGGGTGGGGCAGGGCGATCGACGCCATCACGCACCGAGTCAGGTGCGGCGGGCCGGGGCGCCGTTCAGCCCACCAGACTCCGGGGCCGGGTCGATCGGCTCCGAAGCACGTCTTGAACGTCCGCGAATACCAAGGCGACCGTGATGGCAAGGGCCAGGATCAACATGCCCGCCACGCTTGCTCCACCTTCCTTAAGTGGCCAAAAAACTTGTGACGATTTCCCGTCTTCTGTCCCGTAACCCCGCGTCACGCTTGCGCAGGGGTCGATCGTCCGCTAGAGCGCCCCCCGCCCGGCCAGGCCAGTCCAGACCCCGGGCCCGGGGTCCGTCCCCAGGGAGCCGCCGTGATTCTCGACCCCACCATCATCCGCAACATCGGTATCAGCGCTCACATCGACTCGGGGAAAACGACCCTGACCGAGCGCGTCCTGTTCTACACCAAACGCATCCACGCCATCCACGAGGTCAAAGGCAAGGACAACGTCGGCGCCACCATGGACTCCATGGAGCTCGAGCGCGAGCGCGGCATCACGATCCAGTCCGCCGCCACCCACTGCACCTGGGATGGCCACCACATCAACATCATCGACACCCCCGGACACGTGGACTTCACCATCGAGGTCGAACGCGCCCTGCGCGTCCTCGATGGCGCCGTCCTCGTCCTGTGCGCCGTCGCCGGCGTCCAGTCCCAGTCCCTCACCGTCGACCGCCAGATGCGTCGCTACGGCATCCCCCGCATCGCCTTCGTGAACAAGTGCGACCGCTCCGGCTCCAATCCCCTGCGCGTGCGCGATCAGCTCCGCGAAAAGCTCGGCATGAACCCCGTGCTCCTTCAGCTGCCGATCGGGCTCGAGGACGCGTTCCAGGGCGTCGTGGATCTGGTGGCCATGGAGGCGCTGTACTTCGACGGCAACCAGGGTCAGACCGTGCGACACGACGCGATCCCCGCGGGGATGCTCGACGAGGCGCGGGCGCACCACGAGGCGTTGCTCGACGCGGTGTCGATGTTCTCGGACGAGCTGACCGAGGCGATGCTCGAGGATCGAGTCGAGGTGGAGCTGGTGCAGCGGGCGATCCGCGCGGCGACGCTGGCGCACCAGATCACGCCGGTGCTGATGGGCTCGGCCTACAAGAACCGCGGGATCCAGCCGTTGCTCGACGCGGTCATCCGATACCTCGCCGCCCCCAACGATCGCTCCCACACCGCGTTGGCCGGCGAAGCCGAGGACCACGAGGTCCAGCTCTCCGGCTCGGCCTCCGACCCGCTTGTCGCCCTCGCCTTCAAGGTGGAAGAAGGGCGCTTCGGACAGCTCACCTACCTGCGCCTGTACCAGGGCACCCTGCGGCGCGGCGATCCGATCGTCAACGTGCGCAGCGGCAAGACCCACAAGGTCGGACGCCTGGTCCGCATGCACGCCGACGAGATGGAGGAGCTCGACTCCGCCGCCTCTGGCGACATCGTCGCCATGTTCGGCATCGAGTGCGCCGGCAACGACACCTTCACCGACGGCACCCTGTCCGTCGCGATGGCCTCGATCCACGTGCCCGCGCCGGTGATCACGCTGACGGTCAAGACGAACTCGCAGTCGCTTCCGAATCTGTCGAAGGCCCTGCGCAGGTTCGGCAAGGAGGACCCCACCTTCCACGTCGCGGCCGATCCCGAGACCGGAGAGACCACGATCTCGGGCATGGGTGAGCTGCACCTCGACGTCTACCTCGAGCGCATCCGGCGCGAGTACAACGTGCCCGTGGAGACGAGCCCGCCGCGGGTCGCCTATCGCGAAACCGTGCAGATCCCGTCGAGGTTCGACTACACGCACAAGAAGCAGACCGGCGGCGCCGGACAGTACGCGCGCGTGGCCGGACGCCTCGAGCCCAACGCCGAGGTCGATTACGAGTTCGTCGACGAGACCGTGGGAGGTGTCATCCCCCGCGAGTACATCCCCTCGTGCGACAAGGGCTTCCGCTCCTGCCTCGCCAAGGGCCCGATGATCGGGGCGCCCGTGACCGGCGTGCGGATGGTGATCGACGACGGCGCCGCGCACGCCGTGGACTCCTCGGACATCGCGTTCCAGGAGGCCGCACGCGGCGCGTGGCGTCAGGTCTTCTCCCAGTGCCGCCCCCAAATCCTCGAGCCCGTCATGAAGGTCGTCGTCGAAGCCCCCGTCGAGTTCCAGGGCGGCGTCGTCGGCACCCTCCTCAAGCGACGCGGCCTCGTCGTGGGCACCGCGGAGAGCGACGGCTTCGTGCGCGTGGAATCCCAGGTTCCCCTCGCCGAGATGTTCGGCTACTCGACCGTGCTGCGCTCCTCGACGCAGGGCAAGGGCGAGTTCACGATGGAGTTTGCCCGCTACTGCCCGGTGCCCGAGGCGCTCGCGCAGGAGCTGGTTCGACGTCACCTCGAGAAGCAGCGGGGTTGAAGGAGACACCATGGACACGACCGAGGTGACGGTACGAAGCCCGATTCGCAGCCTCGAGCGCGCGATGCGTGGCCCCTTGGGCCGCAAGAACGTCGGCGTGATCGCCGGCCCTGCCGGCACCGGCAAGACCGCATGCCTGGTGCAGCTCGGCATCGACGCTCTGCTGCGGACCCGACGCGTGCTGCACGTGTCGGCCGAGGCACCCATCGACCACCTGCGCGCCTGGTACGAGGAGCTGTTCGGCGAGCTGGAACGCTCCACGGGCCTCGCCAACGCCCAGAGCGTGCTGCTCGAGCTCGAACGACGCAGGCTCCTCATCTCCCTGCCCGGCGCACCCCTGCGTGCCGATCGCCTGCACGAGGCCGCATCCCTCGCCGTCGGAACCCTCGGCGCAGAGCCCGACCTCATCCTCGTCGAAGGCTTCGACTTCGCCTCCGCCGATGCCGACGCTCTCACCGCGCTGCGCGAGCTCGCTTCCCGCTTCGACGCCGAGCTGTGGCTCGGCGCACGCTCCCACCGACGCGACAAGGTCACCCACCCCAACGGCTACCCGCCCCCCGTCGATCGTCACGAAGCATCCCTCGACGCCATCGTCGTGCTCGATGCGACCGACGGGAAGGTGCGTCTGCGCGCCCTCAAGGGACACGGTGCGGTGCTCGAAGGAGCCACCTTGCTGCTCGAGCCCGTCACGATGCAGCTCATCGCCGACGGGCCGGAGCCGGCATCCTTGCGCGGTCGCTCGCGTTTCACCCTGCATTCGGGCGGAGCGGCAGGCACCGAAGCGGCCTTCGGTGAGATGGCCGAACGCTACGGCCTGGCCGAGGTGACCTTCTCGTTCGAAGGACACACCCAGCGCGTGCGTTCCCGCGGCCTGCGCATCCTCGGCGATGCAGAGCTGCGCGCAGGCGACGTCAGCCTGCGCTACGTCTGCCACCGGCTCGGTCGCGTGTTCCCCGAGGACCCGCTCGTGCACAAGGTCCTGCAGAGCATCTGGCACCAGATTCGTTCGTGCCAGCAGGTGTTCTTCGTGGGAGCGATCCAGCCCGACGGCACGGTCCGCGGCGGGACCGGATGGGGCGCGGAGCTCGCGCGGCGGTGGAAAGCCGATCTGCACGTGTTCGATCAGGAGCGCAACGGCTGGTTCCACTGGGACGGCTCGGCCTGGCAGGCCTCGACCCCGGTGATCCGATCCCCGCGGTTCGCAGGCTCGGGCACGCGCAACCTGCGCCCCGAAGGCCGTCGCGCGATCGAAGAGCTCTTCGAACGCTCCTTCGGCTCCCAGGCCTGACGCGCGTCGGGGCGTTGCCCATCACGCCCCGAGTTGTCGTAGCATCCCGCCGATGACGATCCCCCGCATTGCGATCACCGCGGCGCTCTGCGCCCCCGCGCTCCTCTCCGGCTGCAAGTGCGGAGGGGATGCCCCGCTCGCGTCCGATGCCGCCTCCCCCGTCGCCTCGTCCGCGCCGTCCGCGGCAGCCTCGGCCCCGGCCCGCCCTCCGCGTCCCACCCACCCGGCGCCGAAGGCCGAGGACAAGGAGTTCACCACGAGCGACGGCGTCAAAATCGCCGGATCCTATTGGGCAGGCGGCCCGCCGGGCGCTCCCACGGTGCTGCTTGCCCACCGCCTCGCCGGCAGCCGCGCCGAGTGGATCCCGCTCGTCGAGCGCCTCTTCCCTCCGAAGGCGCCCATGAACGTGCTCGCCATCGACCTGCGCGGACACGGCGCCTCGGTGCAGGGGAAGGGACTGCCCAAAGGCAAGAAGCTCGCGTGGCACGAGCTCCAACCGAAGGACTTGGCCGGAACCGTCAAGGATGTCGAAGCCGCGATGAAGGCCGCTCCGCCGGGCAGCGACCACCG
>JAKLDZ010000337.1 GCA_022703255.1 Myxococcota bacterium
TTCGGCGCCACCGACACTGAAGGAACGTTACGGGAAGAAGACGTATTCGGGCCCCTTGCCCCCTGACCGCCGCGCTCACCTAGAGGAGGTTCGGGAGGAGCTGCGGAACTGGATCGCTGATTCCCCGCCAAATCGCTACGCCTTTCTCTTGCTATCCTCCATTTGTCAGGATCTTGGCGACACTGAGTGCGTTCGAGATGCTCGTGCCGAATCACGGAGACTCGCTCGCCAGGAACCTGACGCGGGTGAATGATGATTGAGTCAGACTCTTCAACCGCCGCCACGTGGTCGGGCGAGGTCGCGGGCACCGTGCACTGGGACTACGACAACGACTTGCGGATCGTCAACGAGACGGTGAACGGAGCATTCGGCGCGGCGTTCGGCTACGACGCCGACAGCTTGATGACATCAGCCGGCGCGCTGGCGCGCACGCTCGATCCGCAGAACGGCAGGCTCACGGGGACCACCCTCGGCGCGGTGAGCGACAGCTACGGCTACGACGAGTACGGCGCGCTGGCGAGCTATCAAGCGGGGTCGCTCCTGGGGGTGCAGTACACGCGGGATGCGCTGGGCCGGATCACGGCGAAGCAGGAGACGGTCGAGGGGGTGACGCATCTGCATGAGTACGCGTACGACCTGCGCGGCCGGCTCGTCGAGGAGAAGAAGGACGGCGGCGCTGTCGGCCAGTGGGTCTACGACGGCAACGGCAACCGTGTTGCGGACACGGTCGCGGGCAGGACAGGCACCTACGATGCTCAAGACCGGATGCTCACCTGCGGCGGCGCGAGCTACACGTACGGGGCCAACGGCGAGCTGCTGGCGAAGAGCGATTCCGGGCTGACGACGACGTACACGTACGACGGGCTCGGCAACCTGATGCGCGTGGCGCTGCCCGACGTGCGAGTGATCGAGTACCTGGTGGATGGCCTGGGGCGCCGTGTGGGCAAGAAGGTCGACGGCGTGCTGGTGAAGGGGTGGGTGTACCGGAGCCAGCTTCAGCCTGTGGCGGAGCTCGATGGTGCGGGGAACGTGGTGGCGAGGTACGTGCACACGACGCGGGTGAACGTGCCCGACTACATGATCAAGGGAGGGAACACCTACAGGTTCATCCACGATCACCTCGGCAGCGTGCGGCTTGTGGTGGATGCGGCGACCGGGGTGGTGGTGCAGCGGCTGGACTACGACGCGTGGGGGCGGGTGCTCACGGACACCAACCCGGGCTTCCAGCCGTTCGGGTTCGCGGGCGGGCTGTACGACCCGGACACGGGGCTGGTGAGGTTCGGGGCGAGGGATTACGACGCGGAGACGGGGAGGTGGACTTCTCCTGCCCCCATTCGCTTCGAAGGCGGAGATTGGAATCTCTACGCCTATGTAGGGTCGAACCCCGTGAGCTTCGCCGACTACCGCGGGTTCTCCAAGTACGACAAGCTATGGGGCCTGCCACAGAAGTTCTGGAAGTGGTTCCACAAGAACGTGAAGATGCCGGGTGGTCCCGATTTGACCAAGGACGAAGCCAAAGCCCTGTGCGGTGAAGGGGAGGAGATGGGGAAGCCGGGGCCGGACAAGAAGGGACCGAAAGGGGCTGGCGGCGACGGCGGGAACTTCGGCCCAGACGACTTCATAGACTTCATGATTCCGTTCCCGCCCGTGGTCATGTGCGTGTTGAGTGGCACTTGCGGAGGTAGTCCGAACGAATCGTAACCCACGCTGCGCCTGATGAAGACACGAGCACCCGGAGGACGGCATGACCGCAATGCTGAGGGTTTCAGTTGGCACGCTCGATCTTGATGACTGCCTTGCACGCTTCTCCAAGCACACGGTGGATCGAGTGTGGCGAGCGGGGGACCGTGGTTTCAACAACAGGGTAAGTCCCACGTCGGGCTTTTCGATTCTGCTGTCCGATTCGGAGGACGGCACCGTTGTAGTTCAGGAGGCGGCCGCGATGTTGAGCAGGTTGGCGAACATCGTTGCCGAGCTGGTGCAGTCGGGAGCCACGGCGGAAATCGACTTCGCCGTATTCGTCCGGCCCACCACGCCGCTGAGCATAGCCTTCGACGCAGCCACGCTGAGGTCCATCGAGCAAATCGGGCTGCGAATGGTGGTCAGCTCGTACCCTGCGACGGATGAGGATGACTCTGAGGAGTCGGGCGAATAGGGGCATGGGGTGCGGGCTTGCCCCATGCTGCATGCCAGTTCGACGCCTGGGGACGCGCACCTCCGCGGCGGGGCGGGTGGCAACGACGGTGCTCGATTCGGCGGGACGCGTGGTCCGCAGCGAGCAGTCGTTGGTGCTGCCGGTGCAGATGGCGTACGACGAGCACGGCAGCTACCCGGATGAGTTCAACGCGATGGTGTCGGACCGGATGACGGGACCGGGGCGGTTTCGCTCGTGCAACGACCTGGCGGCTCGATGAACTCCCACACGCACCTGCACATCATCGGCTTCGATGGCAGAGCGTGGCGACACGCGTCCGCCGCTGACTCGCTATTATCGAGCGCGTTGTGTTGCCCGACCTGCGCTCCACACGCCGGGGCCCGACCTACTTTGCCTTCTTGAGCTCGGAGATCCGCTCGGCGGCCTTCTTTCCATGGGGGCTGTCGGGCTTGAGCTGCTTGCACTTCTCGAAGGCCTTGAGGGCTTCGGCGGTCTTGCCCGCGCCGCGCCAGTACATGCCGAGGTAGTACCAGGCGGGCGCATACGACCCGTCGAGCTTGATCGCCTTGTCGTAGTCGTCCTTCGCTCCGGCCTCGTCCTTCAGCTCGTGCCGGCAGAGCCCTCGCTGCACGTGCAGCTCCGCAGCGGGCTGCAGGGCGATCGCCTTGTCGAAAGCCCCCGCGCACTGCGCGAACGCGCCGAGGCGACCGAAGGCGTCGCCGATAGTGGCGAGCAGCTCGCGCTTGTCGGCCTTCGCGGCGATCTTCTCGAGCTCGGCGGTGGCGAGGTCCTTCTTCCCGGCGGCCGCGAGAACGGAGGCCAGAGCGAGGCGCACCTGCGGGTCGTCGGCGGAGGCAAGCGACGCCTTGTACTCCTTGGCGGCGCCGTCGTTGTCTTTCTTGTCGGCGAGCGCATGGCCGAGGTTGGCTCGCAACCCGGGGTCACGGGGAGACTTCCCGATGGCCGCTCGAAGCACCAGGATCGCGTCGTCGGACTTGCCGCTCTCGATGAGCATGGCCGAGAGGTTGAGAGCGGCATCGGCCAACTCCGGTGCCTTCTCGAGCGCGAGGCGGTAGTGCTTCTCCGCGCCCGCCTTGTCACCGAGGTTCTCGAGGGAGACGCCCAGGTAGTGCAGGGCGCGTGCGTTGCTAGGGTTCTTGTCGACGATCCCCTGGAAGGTGTCGCGCGCGGCCTGGAAGTCGCCCGACTTCAGCGACGCCTCACCGCGCTTGATCTGCTCTGCGTCCGCCGTGGATGACGCCCCCGCTGCGGGAGCATCGGCCGAGGGGACGTCGCCCGGCTGGTTCGCGGGGGGAGTCGTCCCGGTGCAGGCCAGCAGCAGGAGAGGGAGAACGGCGAAGGATGCGGCAACGGACCGGGTCATGACGAGGCTCCTTGGTGCGCGTCGGGATCGAGCGCTTGAAGGACATGGGAGCGGACAGCCGCGATGCGCTCCGGCGACTCGAGCTTCGAGCCGTCGGCTTCACAAACGTAGAACACGTCGGCCACGCGTGTCCCCTCGGTATTGATCTTCGCGATCCGGATCGAGAGGCGCAGGTCGCGCAGGGCTCGCGCGAGCAGGTACAGCAGCGCGGGGCGATCCCGGGAGAAGACCTCGATGACCGAGAGGCCCGCGGACGCGCGATTGTCGAAGACGATCCTGCTCTCGACCGGAGGGGATCTCCTGGGAGGCGCGAGCAGGTGCGGACCGACCACATCCTCGGAGCGCAGGGTGCCGTCGATCATGGCGGCGAGGTCGCGCTCGGCCTTCGAGGCATAGCGACGGACCTCGTCGAGCCCGGCGTCGCCCGCCACGCGCACGAAGAAGATGTCGACGGCTTCGCCGAGGCCGTCGCGACGGACGCGGGAGTAGATCTGGGCTTCGAGGACGGCGAGGCGGTTGGCCGCGAGGGCGGCGGCGATGGCGGCAAGGAGGCCGGGGCGGTCGTCGGCGACGACACACACCTCGGCCGATGCGCCGGACGGTGCGGAGAAGACGGCGATGGCGGGGTGGCCCTGGGAGCGCGCGGCGACGACTCGTGCGTGGGCCCGGATGCGTTCGGGCGCGGTGCCGAGCAGGTAGCGTTCGGGCATGGTATCGACGAGCTCGGACACGGCGGGCTCGACGGGGAGCGGAGCGCAGAGCGCGCGAAGGCGGTCCTGCGTGAGTCTGGCGATGGATCCTTCGGGGGTCGCCTCGCCGCGCAATCGCGTATCGGCCGCGACGAACAAGGCGTCGAGCAGGCCGGCCTTCCAGGCGGTCATGGCCTCGGGGCTGGTGGTGGAGACGTCGGCGAAGGTGAGCAGGTACAGCTCACGCAGCCCTTCCCGTCCCGCTGCGACGCGTGCAACCTCGTCGATGACCGCAGGGTCGTCGATATCGCGTCGGGTTGCGATGTGATACAGCGCCAGGTGGTGGCGCACCAGGTGGGCGACGTCGCGGGCGTCGTCGGCAGTGAGCCCGAGGCGCAGGGCGACGTTGCGGGCGATCTCGGCGCCGCGCTCGGCGTGCTCGTGGCGTCCGACGGCCTTGCCGATATCGTGCAGCAGGGTAGCGAGGAAGAGCACGTGGGGTCTGGCGATCTCGGCGGCGATGCGGCAGGCGAGCGGGAAGGAGGGGGAGAGGTCGCCGCGAGCCAGGGCGCGCAGGAAGTCGACGGCGGCTACCGAGTGCATGTCGACGGTGAAGACGTGGTAGGCGTCGTGATGGACGCGGGCGACGAGCGGCTCGAACTCCGGGACCATGGCGGTGAGCAGGCCGGCCTCGTGCAGGTCGCCGAGGATCGAGTCGCGGCGCAAGGCGGTGTTCCTCACGACGGCGCACAGCGCGAGGAACAGGGAGCGGGCGCAGGGGGATTCGAACAGGGCCTTGCGGAAGGACTGAACGAGGACCGCGCGGCGGATCGCGTTGCGGGCCTCGGGGTAGATCGGCACGGCGCGGCGGACGGCCTCGACATAGATGCGCAAGGCCGCGGTCGGATCGGAAGCCAGATCGGACGCGGAGGCGAAGGTGAGGTGGTCGTCGAACACGTGGAGGCCGGGAGCGACGACGCGCTCGACGGGACGACGGGGCCGAGCCCGCTGCAGCGCGCGCTCGGAGATCGACTCGCGGACGCGGTGGATCGTCGCAGCGTGGCGGTAGTGCGTGCTCATGAACGCTTCGGTGGCATCGAGGGAGTCACCGTGGCCGAGGGACGCCGCGATCCGCTCCTGCTCGTCGAAGGTGAGGCGCTCGGCGCGACGGCCGGCGCGGCAGTGGAGAAGGTTGCGCACGCGCCACAGGTGCTCGCGCGCCTCGACGAGCTCGCTCATCTCGCGAGGGACGAGCATGCCGAGGCGCCCGAGGTCTTCGAGACGCTGCGTCTTCCAACGCGCCCGCGCGACCCAGTGGATCACGTCGAGGTCGCGCGCCCCGCCGGGACCGAGCTTGACGTCGGGCTCGAGCAGGTAGACCGAGCCGCCGAAGCGCGCGTGCCGGGCGAGCGTGTCGCGATCGAGCTCCTGGACGAACCGCGAAGCGCCGTCCTCGGAGAACAGGCCGCGCGAGGCGCGGTCCACGACGGACTCCCAGAGGGAGAGGTCGCCGGCGAGGTGGCGCCAGTCGAGCAGCGTGGTTGCGGTGCGCAGATCGGTGCGCGCAAGAGAGAGGAGCTCGTCGGCTCGAACCACCTGATGACCGATCGCGAGCCGGGCGTCCCAGAGCGGATACAGAATCGCGTCGGCGACCGTGCGCGCGAGGGCCTCGTCGTCCCGGTACAGGATCCTCAAGTCGATGTCGCTGCGCGGAGCCATGGCCCCTCGCCCGTAGGAGCCCACGACGGCGAGCGCAACGCCGGGGATGCCGTCGAGAGGGCCGAGCAGAGAGCGGGTGCACAGGAACAGCGTGGACAGGAGCCCGTCGTAGATCGCGACCAGCCGGCGCGCGGCGACGATCCCCGCGGAAACGCCGCCCGCACGGATCGCCTCGTCGTGGTCGGTTGTGTGACGATCGAGGTACTCACGGATCTCGCCTGCGAGGGAGGACGATGCGCGCTGCAGGACGGAGACGGTGGGGGCCTCCGGCAGCGGGAAGGGGGGCTCGCCGGGGCCACGATTGGGGGGAGGCGACGGGGTCACGGCGCGGCGCTCCCGGCGATGGACGCGAGGTCCGAGAAGGTCTGACGAAGGCTCGGGTAGAGCTTTGCGAAGACTTCGCAGAGCGCGGCATAGCGGGGCGCATCGGGTCCGGGCTCGGCGGCGGGGTCGAGCCTGGTCATGGCCCGAACGGCATCGTTCGTGTCACGAAGCAATCCGACCGCCACCATCCCGAGGACGGCCGCGCCGAGGCTCGAGGCCTCGGTGGACTGCGATCGGAAGATCGGCCGGCGGAGGACGTCGGCGAGGATCTGGCACCACAGCGCGGAGGACGCGCCGCCGCCGACGGCGTGGACGCGCTCGATCGGGGACGCGGTCGCGCGCTCGATCTCCGAGAGGTGGAGGCGCAGCTCCATGGCGATCCCTTCGAGAATGGCCCGGAAAATGTGAGCAGGCCCGTGGTTGCCGCGCAATCCGACGAGGGCGCCCCGGGCGTCGTCGTCCCAGTAGGGGTTCATCACGCCCGCGAAGTAGGGAAGCAGCAGCAGCCCGTCGGAGCCGGGGGCGAGGAGCGCGGCATCGCGCTCCAAC
>JAKLDZ010000338.1 GCA_022703255.1 Myxococcota bacterium
CGGCCTGGGAGGGATGGCGGGTGACACTCACGTTGGATCGGAGCGCGAAGCTGAATGATGCGCTCTTCCTCGCTCAGAACTTCGAGCGGGACATCGGCCACGTCGAGGAGCTCCTCCCCGTCCTGGTCGACGGATGGCGCATGGTCCTCGCACGCGCCAAGGTCGTCGCAGACACGATCATGCGAGAACACACGTTGGGGTAGAGCCATGGAAGCCATCACGGAACAGCGCCCGGCGAGCAGCGACCCCAAAGCAGTGCAAGCGCCCAGGTCGTGCCCGACCGTCGACCGGCACCCCACCCGAGCCCCGTCGACCGAGCCCACCGGCACGATTGCCGCCGGACAACACGAGTCCCTCACGACACACTCGCCGGCCGCTGCTTCCTCGGCCCGATCGCCATCGCTCGACGCGGAGCTCCAGGAGTACTTCGACGGCTTCGTCGAGAGTGTTGGCGAGCACTCCCTTCAGGTGCGCACTGTCTCCCGGGACGGAGAGGAGGCGACGGCATGGCTTCCCATCGAGCGGATTCCCGAGGGTGAGCGCAAGTACATCTCCGTGGGTGCCGAGCTTCGCATCTCCATCCTGCAGGAGCGGCGAGGCAGCCGTCGCCACCTGCAGCGCATCCGGTTCGTTCGCCCCACCCCCAGGATCGACCAGGAGCACGTGGTCGACTATCTCCTGCAGCAGATGAAGGCTGTGCTCCGTGGCGGCATCAAAGCCTGACCGGTTCGCCCCTCCAGCGACCGACGAGCTCGAGGTGTCGGTCTTCGGGCCCGGCCGAGGAGAGTCGATCGTCGTACATGTTCCCGGAGGCGCCTGGTTCGTTGTCGATTCCTGCAACGTGCGCGTCGGCACCGATGTCGTCCCCGTCGCCGTTGCATATCTGCGCGATGGGCTCGGCGTGACCAGGCTCGACTCGGCCTTCATCACGCACTGGCACGATGACCACACCCAAGGGGCTGGTCAGCTCCTGCAAACCTTCGCCGAATCGCTCCGACTCGTCGGTCTCCCGGGAGGATTCAACCAGCGTGAGCTTGCCAGCTTCGTCAAGGATCTCTTCCCATGCCAGTCCACAAGCCGAATGGTGAGGGGTCTGCTCGACGTGTTGACTGTGCTTCGCACACCGGCGTTCGACCACACGTTCATCCGCATGTTGAGCGATGGCCAGGACCTGGCTCCGACCGGCGTCTCCTGGTCCCTGCGCGCGCTGTCGCCATCGCTGGAGGATCTGCGACGGCAGGCCGCGTCGCTGATGGCATGGGCTCCCGGGGCTGCTGGCCCGGCACTCCGCTCGGTCGACGTGAACTCGGCATGCGCCGTGCTGCTGCTGGATGTCGAGGGGTTCCGAGTCCTGTTTGCGAGCGACCTCGACGAAGGCGACTCGAACCGTTGCGGATGGCGCTGCATCGTCCAGCACTACGGTTCCGGGATTCAGTCGCGGATCTTGAAGATAGGGCACCACGGAAGCTCGACCGCTTTTTGCCCAGCCGCCATCGACGCCATTTGCGGCGGAGGTGACACCCGCGGTGTCCTCACGCCCTTCCCGGCCAGAGGAGCTCCTTTGCCTCGAGAGTCGGACATCAGACGCTATCGCCCCAGACTCCAATCGCTGCACCAGACTGCCTCTGCGAAGTGCCGAGCCCGCGCCGGGGCGGTTGCGTTGAAGTACACGCCTTTCAGCGCGTATCTTTCGAACGCCCCAGTCCCCCTTCAGAGCATCGGCCAGGTCCGCTATCGTTGGGTGCCGGGAAGCCTCGGCCCAACCGTGCAGACCTTCCCCCCGGCACGCGCCCTCTGACCTGCCCCGGCTGCGCCGAAACCATGCCCGCGCGCCGGCCGCCGGAGTACCCTCCGCGACCATGCCTCCGACCCATCACCACCGCCTTTTCAACGCTCGCCTCGTCAGGGACCGCGTTGCCGCTGTCCCCCCCTCGCTGTTCGAGCAGCACCGCAAGACGGTGGAGATCTGGCTCGGACTCAAGCGGAGCGGTGCCCTCCAGGACGCGAACGAGGTGCAGCTGCACGGAGGCTTCCTGGAGAGGATCTTCGGCGACGTGCTCGGATACCGCACGATGGCCACATCGTCCGACGGCCGGTGGGACCTCACGGCGGAAAAGCGCATGGACGCTGGCGGCTCGGCCGATGGCGCCATCGGGATGTTCGCCAAGGACGAGGCGGTCGTGATCGCGCCCATCGAGCTCAAGGGAGCGACGCAGAATCTCGATCGCGCCATGGGCCGCAATCTCACTCCTGTCCAGCAGGGTTGGGACTACGCGAACAAGTGCCCCAGCTCCCGCTGGGTCATCGTGTCGAGCTACGTCGAAACCCGCCTCTACGCTGTCTCCGCCGGGCTCTCGCCCTCCGCCTGGGAGGACTTCTTCCTCGACGACCTCGCCACGCCGGAAGGGTTCAATCGGTTCTATGCGCTCCTCGGCCGCCAGGCCCTGCTCGGCGGGAGCTCTCCGGACGACGCTCCCCTTCGGCGCCTCCTCATCGCGTCGCAGAGCGCCGACCAGGAGGTCACGGCGAACTTCTACGAGCACTACCGAGAGATCCGGATCAAGCTCGTCGAGGAGCTGCTCCGGGTGCACTCCAATCGATCCGCGGCGGAGCTCGTCGGTCACGCCCAGATCATCCTCGACCGAATCCTCTTCATCGCCTTCGCGGAAGACCGCGGTCTCATCCCGCCCAACACCATCGCCACCGCCTTCGAAACGCGGAACCGGTTCCGGCCGCGCCCGGTCTGGGACAACTTCCTCGGGCTGTTCCAGGCGATCGACCGGGGCTCCTCCGGCCTCGGCATCCCCGCCTACAACGGCGGACTGTTCAGCGAGAATCCTGCGCTCGACGACCTGGAGCTGTCGGACTCCGCCTGCGAGTGGTTCAAGGAGATCGCCGCCTACAACTTCCTCGACGACGTCTCGGTGGAGGTTCTCGGGCACGTGTTCGAGCAATCAATCTCGGACCTGGAGTCGCTCCGCGCCCAGGCCGAGCAATACCGGACCACGGGGACCGTGCCCAAGAAGGCTGCTGCTTCCGACACGCAGAAGCGCCCCTCGAAGCGGCGCGCGCAGGGGATCTTCTACACGCCACCGTTCGTCACCAGCTTCCTCGTCAGGGAGACCCTCGGCCGGGCCTTCTCCGAGGCATGGGAACGCTGCAGCGCCGGGCGCGGACGCTCCAGGAGGGAGCAGCTCGCCGCGCACGAGGACTACCGCGAGGCGCTCCGGGGCATCCGCGTGCTCGACCCCGCCTGCGGCTCCGGCGCCTTCCTCGTCGCGGCCTTCGACGCCCTCGCCCACGAGTTCGAGCAGGTCAATCGCAAGATCGCCGAGCTCAACCTGCAGCAGGCCAGCCTGTTCGACCTCAACAAGACCGTGCTCAACGAGAACCTCTTCGGCATCGATCTCAACGGCGAGTCGGTCGAGATCACCCGCCTGGCGCTCTGGCTCAAGACGGCGGAGCGCGACCGCAAGCTGACCTTTCTGGACCGCAACATCCGTACGGGCAACACGGTCGTCAGCGACCCCCGGGTCGATCCGCGCGCGTTCGACTGGGCGAAGGGTCGCCCGGCGCAGGGGTTCCTCGAGGAGGCGAGCGAGGAGGCCGAGGCGATCGACGCCCGCTGGCGTCGCGGGTTCAGCGTGGTCATCGGCAATCCCCCGTATGTGAGGCAGGAGCTGCTCGGCCGCTACAAGGAGCACTGGAAGTCGGAGTTCGAGGTCTTCGACGGCGTCGCCGACCTGTTCGTGTACTTCTTCGAGCGCGGCGTCCAGGTCCTGCAGCCGGGCGGCAGGCTCGGCTTCATCGTCTCCAACAAGTGGCTTCGCGGCGGCTACGCCGAGCGCCTGCGCGAGCTGTTCGCCAGGAAGGTCACCGTGGAGCGCATCGTCGACTTCGGACACGCGCCGATCTTCCCGGACGCGGACGCGTTCCCGTGCATCGTGGTGCTGCGCAAGAACGAGCCCGAGCCGGGCCACCAGGTGACGGTGACGCAGTATCCTCGCGAGGAGCTCGACAAGGACGTGATGGCCGGGTACGTGGACAGGCACCGGTTCGTGCTGCCGCAGTCGAAGCTCGGACGCGAAGGGTGGTCGCTGGAGCCGCCGGGAGTCGCGGCCCTGATGGAGAAGATCAAGCGGGCCGGCGTGCCTCTGGCCGAGTACGCGAAGACGAAGCCCTATTACGGGATCAAGACCGGCTGCAACGAAGCGTTCCTGGTCGATGACGAGACGCGCAAGCGGTTGTGCAAGGAGGATCCGCGGTCGAAGGAGGTCCTGAAGAAGTACCTGCGCGGACAGGACATCAAGCGTTGGGCGCCTTCGTGGGCGGGGTTGTGGATTCTGCTGCTGCCCTCCAGTGGAGATCGAGACTGGCCGTGGGCAGCGGCGGCGGACGAAGCGCAGGCCGAGGAGCGATTCAGGGACGAATTCCCCGCGATTCACGCGCAGCTCAAGCCGTTCGAAAGCCGCCTCCGACTGCGCACCGATCGAGGACGTTTCTGGTGGGAGCTTCGCGCGTGCGCCTACTACGATGCGTTCGAACGACCAGCGCTCCTCTACCCCGACATCCTCTGGCGTCCCGACTTTGCCCATGCGAGCGAGCCGCTATTCGCGAACAACACCGTCTACGTGCTCCCATCTGATGACGCGTGGCTGCACGCGACCATGTCCACCCCGGCCTTCTGGGCCTTTCTCTGGCGCACAGCCCAGCACGGCAAGGACGAAGCCCTCCGAATGTTCTCCGACATGGTCATCACGCTCCCGATACCGACGGGCTCGGACGAAGAGCGCGCCGCCGTCGCAAAGCATCGCGCCGCGGCCGTCGCAGCGACGCTTGAATCCCAGTCCCAGATCGATGCTCTCCTCGACCTGCTTCGCACCGAATACGGTATCGACGCCCCCGGCAACGCGCTGGCTGATCCGGTGCGACTCACCAGCGACGAGTTCATCGCCGAGGTCAAGAAACGCAGGCCGAAGGGCGCGAAGTGGACCAGCGCGGCTCACAAACACCTTCGCGAGCTGTTCGACAACGAGATCGAGCCAATGCAGGAGCGGCAATCCGAGGTCCTCGGGCTCGAGCGCCTCATCGCCGCAGAGGTCCACCGCGCCTACGGCCTGACACCCGAGGACGAGCAGCTCCTGTGGGACACCGCACCGCCGAGGATGCCTGTCGGCAGACCGGGCCCCTGAGCGGGTGCCCGGCGTGTCGATCCTCCGGGGTCGACGGTGCGCGGGGGGGGGGATGCTGTCGCGTGTCCAGCGAGGCTTTGCTTTCGCAAAGCCCTACAAGCGCGTCTGGCCGGGGCATGCGCGGGCGGGACACCCGTTGGCGGGCGGGGGATGCCGAAGCGCCCTCCCCCCTACGCCCTCGCCCCCAACCCCATCGCCCCCAACGCCATCACCCCCCCGTCCCCTCGCCTCGCTCACGACCGCTCCCGCCGTCCCCTCCTCATTTCCGTTGACTCCTCCCGCCCCATTCGCTACTCGTCCTTTCCGGTTTCGGGGGGAACACGGGAGGTCGTTTCCCCCTTCTCATCAAGGAGAGACGATCACCATGCCCACCCACCGTTCCGATCCCCATCCCGACGTCCAGAAGACGCTCGATACCCTCCTTCCCACCCTCCGGGACCTGCCCCGCGACACGATCCGCGATCCGCTCATCCCCGTCGCCAAAATGGTCGCCGAGGCCCACGCCCTCGCCCTCGTCGCCACCAAGTACTCCAACCAGCTCGAGGCCGTCGGCGTCGCCCGCAAGCTCCACCAGAGCCTCGACCTGCGCGCCCAGGCCGCGTCGGCCGCCCAGGCCCGCCTCACCATGGTCCGCGGCCGCAAGCGCTCCACCGAGGAGCTCGACCAGGAGGCGCGCGGCCAGGAGCTGCGCGCCACGCTCGTGGCCGCCGGTCGCTACGCCACGCGCACCAACGAGAAGGCGCAGGCCGCGCTCGATCACATCCAGGAAGGGACCGGGCTCGACGATCTCGTGCAGGACCTCAAGGAGCTCGGCCTGTTCTGCACGACCTACGCCGCCGACCTCGAGCGCATCGGCGAGCAGCCCAAGGCCCTCAAGAAGGAGTGCTCCGCCCTGGCCGACACCCTGCAAACCGCCGTCGTGAATCGTCGCGCCGGCGACGACGAGGAAGCCCAGGCCCTGGAGCTGCGAAACCGCGCCGCGTCGTTCCTCTGGGACGCCATGGGCGAGGTCCGCAGCGCGGGCGCGTACGCCTTCCGCAACGACGCCGAAGTCCTGCCGCTCTTCCGCAGCGCCTACCGCCAGGCGCACCGCGGTCCCAGGCCCGGCACGCCCGACGCCCCCGTCACGCCGAACCCCACGGGCTGAGCCCCGGATCCCTTTCCGCGGAACGACACCCCGCCGGAGCCCCCTCGCACCGTCTGACCGTGGAATCGCGCCCTCCGGCCGTGGAATGACGGCCCTCGGGTCGTGGAATGACGCCCCTCGCCCCGTGGAATCGAGGCCTGCGGCCCTGGAACGAACCGCTCCCGACCCCGAAATCGCCCCCCCTCACGGCCGGAACGTGAGATTCAGCCCCAGCGAGACCCCCGGCTGTATCCCATATTCCGTCGCCCGCGCGCCGTCGGTCCCCAGTCGCGGCGGATCGCTCCCCCACGCGATCACCAGCCCCCGAAGCTCGAGGCCGAGGGCGAGCTGCGGGATCAGGTACCAGTCGGCGCCCGCGCCGATCGCGGCCAGCGGCGCAAGCTGGGATACACTTTCCCGGTCGCGCCCCGGCACGCCATGGTAGACCATCGAATCGCGCGCCGACGCCACCCCCGCCTCC
>JAKLDZ010000339.1 GCA_022703255.1 Myxococcota bacterium
CGCCTGCGGAGGCGATGCCGGCTTCTTTCCATCCATGCTGGAACCCGAACCCCTGGTTTTATTCCCTTCCCAGCAGTTTCAAGGCCCTTCCGACGACGTTCTCCACGGTGAAGCCGAACTGCTCCATCCAGAGCTACGTTCCGGCGATTCACCCCTTGCGGCACTTCGTCCCGACGCGCCTGGCGGTGTGCACGTACCAGGCGATTTCCGGGGCCGGCAAGACGTTCGAGTCGTGGCCCGAGATGGTGGACAACGTCATCCCGTTCATCAAGGGCGAGGAAGAGAAGAGCGAGCAGGAGCCGTTGAAGGTCTGGGGGAAGGTCGCCGGCGGCAAGATCGTCAACGCCGACAAGCCGCTCATCACGGCGCAGTGCATCCGCGTGCCTGCGAGCGACGGGCACATGGCGGCGGTCTTCGCGTCGTTCGAGCGCAAGCCCTCGCGTGACGAGATCCTCGCGGCATGGCGCGACTTCACCGGCAAGCCGCAAGCGTTGAAGCTGCCGAGCGCGCCACAGCCATTCCTGCACTACTTCGAAGACGACGCCCGTCCCCAGACGAAGCTCGATCGGGATCTGGGTCACGGCATGGCGGTGAGCATCGGCCGCCTGCGTCCCGACGCGATGTTCGACTGGCGCTTCGTGGCGCTGTCGCACAACACGCTGCGAGGGGCGGCAGGGGGTGCGGTGCTGACTGCGGAGCTGCTGCGGGCCGAGGGGTATCTGGAAGCGAAGTGACGCGCGAGCGCTCGGCCTACTGCAGCCGGATGTCGTCGAGCAGCGCCCCCACCATCGAGCACCCCGCCCCCATGTAGTCGTCTCCCTTCACGTACACGAACACGTCCTTCCCCGTCTCCGGCAGCTCGATCGTCACCTGCTGCAGCTCTCCCACCGCGATTTTCGTGCCGTCGACTTCCATCTGCGCGGGAGTCGCTCCCATCGGTACGCTGCCCGAATGTGTCTCGTTCGCCGTTTGCACGGCCGCTTCGAGCTGAAGCGGACCGTCGTTCATCCAGCCGAAGCAGGCGACGTACTTGCGAGCGGCCATCACGAGCTTCTTCTCGTCGAGCGAGCGCTGCAATCGCAGAAGGACGAGCTTGCCGGCGGGCACTTGGAGCATGCGCTGACCTTGCAGGGCTGGCACTCCGTAGGACTCCACCACGCTCCCCCCGAAGATGCCTGCGGTGGCGCCGCTCTCGAAGCCGTCCTGCGCGAGAACGCCGAAGTCCTCCTGCGTCTCCAGGCCCACCTCGGCGGGCGTGCCGATCCCCGCGAAGTCCTTGCCCGTGAACGTCGTCGTGTACGCTCTCCCGAGCGCCAGCACGTGCTTGGTTTCGAATCCGATCACATAGCCATTCATCATGGTCGGCGTCATCGGGAGCGTGCCCCCACCGGCAACGGGCACCAGGAAAGCCTTGGCGTCCGCGGCCATGGGCTTGTCGAGCGCGACCCTGACCCCGTGCATCGGCTCGATGGGTGAGTCGGGGCCGATCGCCTTCGGCGTCCGCTCGTCGGGTCTTCCCATCAGGTGAACATTGCCCTCCGTCTGCGTCGAGTAGTCGTCCGAGCAGTGCTTCGAGACCTGCCAGGCAGAGATGGACAGGTTGAGGTGATTGTCGAAGTCGTAGTCCTGGAATCGGAACGTGGCCGGGCCGATGTTCGTCTCGTCGTCGCACATGGCGTGGGCCCAGGTTCTCTTCTTGCGGAGCAGGAGCGTGCCGGACAGCTCCCATGCTGCGGCGCCGGAACGTGTGAGCACCACCGGAGACGCGCCTCCGGCCGTTCCCCAGACACCATCGATCGTGCTCTCCGTCGCCTTGGTGATCAGGAACGTGGCCGGCATGCACGGGTCCTGACACCACTGCGTCGAGCCTCCGTCGTCGGGCGTCACGGCGATGTCGAACGCCAGGCCTTGCAAGGCGGCAGGGCTCGCGTCTGCGCTCGAATCGGGCGCGGGATCCACGCCACCGTAGCCGCCGAGCCCGGACGCGTCGGAGCCGCCGGTGCCGCCGGCACCTCCAGCGCCCGCTGCGCCGCCGGAGCCGTCGGTGAGCGGAAGAGTCTCCGTGGAGCCGCCGCAGGAAGCGATCAAGCCCACAATGAACGCGACAAGGAAGACAGGGCGCAGCATACGGTCACCGTATCACGCCCCGTGCAAGCGGGGGACTCGGGGGTTCGGACATTCGCGGTCGGTGTCCAGACTCCAGCGCACTGCACACGGGTGAAACCCCACGGACGATCGTTGTCGGCCGTCTTGCAGCGACTCCCCTTCCCCGCTACCCTTCGTTTTCCGGACTCGCTCACGGTCTCCACCTCGAAGAGGTTCCCCATGCGCACGCTTCCTTCCTCGATCGTCGGCCTCGCCCTCCTCGCCCTCGTCGTCCCCGCCTGCTCCGGCGGCTCCGACTCCCCTTCGCAGCAGGAGCCGTTTTCCTCCGGGCCGAACCCCTTCACCGAGGACCAGGGCAACCCCGGCAAGGCGGACACCGAGTACTTCAATCCCAATGGCATCGAGGTCGAAGTGGACCTGGAGGCCGATGTCACCGCGTCCCCCGGAAGAATCTGGGACGCCCCCGCGGAGCTCGGCCAGTTCGCCATGACTTACCTGCGCAAGCGCGGCCAGTTCTACCTCGAGTCCCTCGCCGAGGATTCCCTGTCCGATCGCCGCGTCGAGTGGCGCGTCAACGACACCTGGATGACCGCAGAAGAAGCCCGCAAGCTCCCCAGCACCTCCGGGCTCAACCACTTCCGCCTCCGGGGCGTCAACGCCGTCCTCCTGCGGTCCGCATCCCAGGGCGTCGAAGAGGGGACCGTGTTCAAGGCCACGGTCCCCACGAGCCCGTACACGCTGATGACCGACGTCGCCTCTCGCTGCGCCGACTCCAACTCCCACATCACCCTCGACTCGTCGGTGTATTGGTATCTTTGGAATCCCGACAAGAGCGGCTGCGACGCGAAGACGCAGGAGATGACCCTGACGGTCTCGAAGATGTTCCCGACGGGGAAGCTGACCTATCCGGAGTACGATCAGCTCATCGCGGACGGCAAGGTGACGGCGGTCGTGCTGTTCGGGCAGGTTGACGACGGGGAAGTGAAGGAGTCGGACTACGGGGTGCAGGCATTCCACGAGATGGCGGGGTGGCTGGAGCAGGGGGGATACGAGGCTGTCGCTTCGGCGCCGGTGGGCAAGCGATACGCGAAGAAGATCGGCGAGGTCTCCATGGAGATCGACCTGTATTCGCCGCGGGAGTTCGCTGGACTCGGCGATTACGCCCACTTCTCCAACCTGGAACGCGCCATCTCCGAGCACGAGATCGTGGTCTATCGCGGTCACAGCATGCTCGGCGCGAGCGACTTCTGGTCCAGGCCCGACTACCCCGACTTCTACCAGATCTTCCTCTACGGCGGATGCCTTGGATACGAGTACTATATCCGCCCCATCGTCGAGAAGAAGAACGGCTGGGCCAAGCTCGACATGGTCTCCAGCGTCGTCGAGGTGTCCGTCATGGCCGACCCCGGCGGCGCCTTCCTCGCCAAGCTCGCCTGGTCCCTCGACCACGGCTACTCCGCCTCCTGGAAGGACCTGCTCGGCGCCATTCGCAACGACGTCGGCGACTCTACCTTCGGCGCCAGCGGCGTGCGCGACAACTGCTACTCCCCGACCGGCTCCCTGTGCGGCGGCCCCACCGAGCCCACGGACAATCGCTGGGAGAACAAAACCTCCGCCGACATCCCCGACAACAACGCTACCGGCGTCTCCAGCGTCCTCGAGATCCCCGACAGCCTCGTCGCCTCCGCGCTCACCGTGGAGCTCGACGTGACCCATACCTGGATCGGCGATCTGCAGATCACGCTCGAGCACGAGGGCACGAGCGCGGTGGTCTGGGACTTCGCGGGCGGCAACGGGAGCGGGATCGCGCAGACCTTCACGCTGCCGGCGTTTGCGGGAGCCGACGTGAAGGGAGCGTGGACCCTGCGGGTGGTGGACGGCTCGCCGCAGGACACGGGGACGCTCAACACGTGGGCATTGGTCGCGACACCGTGAAGTACTCCCTCCTCGAATCCACGGGCTCCCCTTCCCGCCTGCGAGCTTCCCTCGTGCTCGTCGGGCTCTGCGTCCCCTGCGCGCTCGTCGGTCCCGGCTGCGGCGGTCCCACGGACGAGACCGCGACGAACGTGTTCATCCGGCCCGACGCGGGCCCCGATGGGAGTCCGGACGCTGCCAAGGATTCCGGCGGGGATTCGGCGGCAGAGGCGGGCCACGACTCGGCCTCGGACACCGGAGGCTCGACGGTATGCGTGCCCAAGACCTGTGCGCAGCTCGAAGCCACGTGCGGCACCGTGCCGGACGGGTGCGGCGACAAGCTCGCCTGCGGGGACTGTCCATCGGGGCAGACGTGCGGCGGCGACGGACCGAACCGGTGCGGGACGAACGAATGCACGCCCAAGAGCTGCGCGCAGCTGGGGGCGTCGTGCGGATGGGTGTCCGACGGCTGCTCGCAGGCGATCAGCTGCGGCGGGTGTCCGCCTCCACTGAGCTGTGGTGGGGGTGGGCAGGCGAACATGTGCGGATGCACGCCGAGGACCTGCCAGCAGCTTGGAGCCTCGTGCGGCACCCTGCCGGATGGGTGCACCGGGTCCGTGAGCTGCGGCACGTGCGCGTCGGGGCAGACCTGCGGAGGCGGCGGCCCCAACGTGTGCGGGACCTCGGAGTGCTTCCCCAAGTCGTGCGCACAGCTCGAGGCCTCGTGCGGAATCGCGTCCGACGGGTGCAGCGACATCGTGCACTGCGGCGAGTGCACCGCGCCGTCCCAGTGCGGAGGCGCGGGGATCGCGAACCAGTGCGGGTGCACGCCGAAGACCTGCGCACAGCTCGGGGCATCGTGCGGAGTCGTGGACAGCGGCTGCGGCGACATCACCTGTGGCTCCTGCGCGGCGCCGGACACCTGCGGCGGGGCGGGAGTCCCGAACCAGTGTGGATGCTCCTGCGATGTGCCCAACGCCACGACCACCTGCCACGCGGGAGTGTGCAAGATCGAGGATTGCGCCGACGGATTCGGCGATTGCGATTCGAAGGCCGACACGGGTTGCGAGGCGGAGTTCGCCAAGAGCCCGGCGCACTGCGGGAGCTGCGGCAACGCATGCAGCTTTGCGAATGCCACGGCGAGCTGCGAGAGCGGGACTTGCAAGCTTGCGGCATGCAGCGGCAGCTACGGCAATTGCGATGGGCAGGAGTCCAACGGGTGCGAGACGAATCTCGACACCGCCCTGAGTCATTGTGGTGCCTGCGCCAGCGCTTGCAGCCTCGCGAATGCCGCGGAGAGCTGCGTTGGAGGCTCGTGCAAGCTCGGCGCGTGCAGCAGCGGCTACGGCAACTGCGACGGCAAGGACTCCACCGGGTGCGAGACGAATCTCAACACCAATCTGAGCCACTGTGGCGCGTGCGGCAGGACGTGCAGCGGAACTTGCGCCAACGGTCTTTGCGAGATCACCTCGGGCGAGGTGACGAGGAAGTGGCACCAGTCGTACTCCGGTTCCGGGTCCACCTGGGGGAGCAACCCCACCCTCGCATACCAGGGCAACATGGAGTACTTCGTGGCCGGAGCCGGCGTGCTCAAGTCGGCCATCGGCGCGCCCGACCAGATGTTCACGGACCTTGCCAACGCCACCGTCCTCGACATCTGGGTCTACATGTACTCCCCTCATTGGTACTACTACGCCGGCGGCACCGCTCGAATCGGTGTGCACAACAAGAGCACCAAACCGACCACCTTCCCCGGCATCGACAAGGACCTCTCCGTCGGCTTCGCCCGCGACGAGGGCAAGTGGGTACGGCTGCCGGACAGCTGGTACGCCTCCTTCAAGACAGGCGCGTATCGCGGCATCACCCTCCACGCGAACGGCTCCACCGACATGCAGTACTACGGCTACATGGAAGGCGAGACCATCAAGTGGAGGTGGCACTACAGGAAGTGAAGCAGGGTGTTCGCCCGATGCGAACACCCCCTCACGCACGCTAGCCCACGCGGCGCCTTCGGAGCATCGCTCCCAACGCCATCGCCAGGAATGCGATGGCCGACCAGGGACCACGCGGCGCCCCCGCCGTCCGGCACCCGCACCCACCTTCGTCGCTCTCCGCGGGCGGCACATCCCGCGCGATGCACTTCTCCGTCTCGAGCTCGCACACGTGCGTCTC
This sequence comes from Myxococcota bacterium, assembly GCA_022703255.1. Lineage (GTDB taxonomy): Bacteria > Myxococcota_A > Polyangia > Polyangiales > Polyangiaceae > JACRCQ01. The sequence continues at coordinate 6,193 of JAKLDZ010000339.1, forward strand.
CACGCAATCCACCGATGACGTGCACGTCGTCATGCACTCTCCCCCGGCCGGCCCCACGCGACAGTTGTAGGGCGAGCAGTCGTCGGAGGTCTTGCCGTCCGCCGCGGTCACGATGTGCCCGTCGCAGGTGCTCTGATCCCGCGATATGCATTCCTGGGTCTTGCTGTTGCACTTGAACTTCGGAGCGCAGTCGTCGTCGGTAGCGCACGGCGCCATCCCGCACGCGGTCCCCTTGCACACGAAGGGTTCACAGACATCCGTGGTCGGCTCGGGGCACTTCCCGGTCCCGTCGCACACCGTCGCAAACGTCGCGACGCCGTCCTTGCAGCTGTTCTCCACGCAGGTCACGTCGGCCCCGACGAACACGCACTGGGTTCGGGACTCGGTGCCCTTGCAGGTGGTGGCGGAGCACTTGTCGGCTCCGGTCGCTGCGGCGCACGGCTCGCGCTTGCCATGGGGCTGACCATCGACTGGTGAGCAGTTGCCGGCCTGCGAGCCCGGCAGATCGCACGCCTCGCACTGGCCCGCGCACGCCTTGTCGCAGCAGACGCCGTCGGTGCAGTAACCCGACAGG
>JAKLDZ010000034.1 GCA_022703255.1 Myxococcota bacterium
GTTCCGACGGTGATGGCCGCGGGGGAGGATGGGAGCTGCGGGCTGACCGCGGACGGGTCGATTCAGTGCTGGGGCGACGCGTCGTTGATGAGCTCTGGGAGCACCTTGCGAATCGAGGCGGAGTCCGCTCCGGCGTTGGTCGGGAAGCTTTCCAACGCCACGCAGATCGCGGTGGGTCGTCGTCATGTGTGCGCGATGCAGGCGAGTGGCGCGGTGACGTGCTGGGGGGAGAGCTGGCGGGACACGGCGGAGGTGAAGTCGAAAGACGCGAAGGGTCCCTTCCCGGTCGAGGGGCTCGGCAAGGCGGTGCACCTGGCGGCGAGGGGCACGCGGACGTGCGCGGTGATCGACGACGGCACGGTGCGATGCTGGGGGTTGAAGCGAGCGCTGGAGACGGTGGAGGGGGTGCGAGACGCGGTCCAGGTTGCGGTGGGAGAGAAGCACGCGTGCGTTCGTCGGAAGAAGGGGCCCGTGATGTGCTGGGGGGACGACGAGCGCGGTCAACTGGGTCGTGGCACGACGGACAAGAACGGCAGCAGGGTTCCGACGGAGGTTCCGGGCACGGAAGAGACGGAGCAGGTGGTGGCGGCAGAGAACGCGACGTGCGTGCGGGACAAGGCAGGGGCGGTGCGGTGTTGGGGGGTGAACACGTCGGGACAGCTGGGGATGGGGGTCTTCAGCTCGGTGGGATCCGAGTCGTTGCGAGCTCGACCCGTGACGGCGTCGCTGTCGGGCCCGGCGGTGGCGCTCTCGGCGGGCGCTGCGCGGTTCTGCGCGTTGCACGCGGACGGGGAGGTGTCGTGCTGGGGCAACGAGCAGCAGTCGGCGTGCACGGGATTGGAGCCGGCACGTGCCGACGATCGCAAGCCTCCGACACCGGTGCAGGGGCTGCGTGAGGTCGCGCAGATCGCCGTTGCGACAACGCACGCGTGTGCGCGTCGCAAGGACGGCTCGGTGATGTGTTGGGGGAGCAACGAGGCGGGACAGATGGCAGACGGGACGCAGGGAGAGGGAAACCTGCGGGCGTCGCCGGTGGTTGTCGCGGCGTTGGCCGGAGCGACGGAGCTGGTGTTGGGACCGGACGTGACGTGCGGCAAGCTGGCAGGGGGAAGGATGTGGTGCTTCGGCGCGAGGACGACGAAGGGGTGGGAGATACCCGGCATGCAAGCGGCCGCGAGTGTGGCTGTTGCGAGCGTGGGTGAACGCCGATGGGAGGGAGGGAAAGGCTGGCCGGGGTGTGCCGCGATGGCGAATGGCGCCCTGGCCTGTTGGGGATCCTCGGCGCTCGGAGCGTCGGACGGCGATGGGCCTCCGGTGCAGGTGCGGTGGTAGGGAGGAGGCCGGAGCATGCAGCAAGGACCCACGTATTGCACGAGCTGCGGCAAGCCGATTCAGCGGGTGGGGAAGGTGTGCCCGCACTGTGGCGAGCCGCTCCCCGCTCCACCGACCGTTCCCGGCTATGCGGAGCCGGAGCGAATGGCTCCGCAGCCGCCACCGCCGCCGCCGGTGCAGCCGGTGCAGCAGCCGATGGTGGCGCCAGGGGTGGTCCCTTCGCCTATGGCGGTCACGCCGTTCCCTCCTGGGCAGCACCCAGGCACAGCAGAGCAGCAGCCGTTGCCGCAGGTGATCCAGGGTCACGCGCCGGCTGCCCAACCGATGGCCGTGCAGGTGCAGTCTCCCGCGCCGTTCGTTCCGCAGCCGTTTGCGATCTCGCCGATCGTTCCGCAGGGTCAGGGGACGCCGCAGATACGCGATCTGAGCCCGATCGAATCCGCGGCGACGCTTCCGGCCGGCGGGGCGCTCGAGCAGGCCGGCCCAGCGGACACGCGCAAGGGGCGCACGTGGCGCACGATCGTGGGCGGTGGGATGCTCACGTGGGGAATCCTGCTGGGGCTCGTGTCGACGACGCTCGTGGTTGCCCACGTGACGATCATCGCGAAGTCGGGCTGGGCCAATGTGCACGGCGCGGTGACGGCGATGCTGTGGGTGTCGATCGCCATGTTCGTGGCGGCGTTGCTGGAGGCTGCCGCGGGAGCCGTGTGCTTGCGGGGAGGGCCGTCGCCGCGCGCGTCGGTGTCGGTGGCGACGGTGGTCCAGGTGATCTGGTCGGTCGTTGCCATCACGGTGATGGCGAGCCAGCTATCGTCGAAGGACGGTCCAGCGCTTCGGTTCGAGGTTCTGGTCGGGGTGTCGGTGCTGCCGACGATTGCGTTCGGGATTCTGGGGTTGGCCGCGGGGAGGTGGTTGTGGATGGGGCCGCCGGGCAGGCTTCCTTCGCCGGTATCCTACCGAACGTGGGGGCCGCCGCTGGTGATGGTGCTTGCGGTGCTGACGTTGTTGAGGCTCGCAATTCCCGTGTTGATCGTGTTGGTGGCCGCGGCTGGCGACAGCAAGATACGCTACGAAGCGGACGACTACTTCTACGCGACCCAGCCTTTCTGGGGAGCGGTCATTGCGTGCGTGCTGTGTGTGGTGCTCATGGCCGCGTCGGTGGGGCTGCTGCGTGGCAAGCGCTGGTCGCTGTTCGCGGGCGCCGGGGTGGGGGTGATATCCTTGCTGCTGGTGATCGCGATTCCGTTGCTCATGTTGGTGCAGAACGACACCTACGATCTGGGCGGTACGGCGCATCTGCCGATGCTGGCCTGGACGTGCCTGGTGCACGGAGCAGCGGCGTGGGTTGCGCTGGGGGGCGCAATCGGGTTGCGGTTCCGTCTCCCATCGGCCACGGTGTGATCCGTCGCCCACCGCTTCCTGTTCCCCTCCGAGGAGTGCCATGAAATCGATTCCCGCTTCGGCTCGCGTCCGCTGGAACACCCACCGACGAGTCCGCAAGCTGGCGGCGTGGGTTGCGTCGGGGATGGTGGTGCTCGGGATGGCGGGCACGGTGGAGGCTGCGCCGCGGCACTTGCGGCTGTCGTATTCTGGCGACACGACCACGACGATGTCGGTGGCGTGGAACACGGACGGTCAGGCAGCGAGCGAGGTGCAGTACGGGCTGGTGGCGGGCACGTACACGAAGACGGTGGCAGCGAAGAGCACGCAGGCGAACGGGGAGCTCGGCTGGGTGCACGAGGTGACGCTGGAGGGGCTGCAGGCGGACACGCAGTACTACTATCGGGCGGGGAGCGCAGCCGACGGGTTCACCGCGGAGAGCACGTTCCGCACGGGGCCGGTGCAGAGCGAGAAGTGCGGCTCGGTGAAGTTCGCGTTCCTGGGGGACAACCGTCCGGACCCGACGTTTGGAGGGGGAGAGAACTGGCCGAAGATCCTGGAGCAGTCGGTGGGGCACAATCCGGCATTCCTGCTCAACGGCGGGGATCTGGTGATTGAAGGAGACCAGCTGGATCAGTGGAACGATCTGCTGGGCTGGACGCAGCCGGTTGCTTCGAAGTACCCGTTCATGCCGGTGATAGGCAATCACGACACGGGGCCGGGCGAGGGGGAGACGGCGAACTTCAACCAGTTGTTCGTGTTGCCTCGATCCACGGGCGCGCACGGCAGCGGGACGGAGGACTACTACCACTTCACGTACGGCAACGCGATCTTCGTGGCGCTTTCCACGGAGGGGTTCAAGGGCGGGACGCCGGTGTTTTCGGAGCAGGCGGCCTGGCTCGACGAGGTGCTGACGGCGAATCCGCGCAAGTGGAAGTTCATCTACTATCACAAGCCGACGTACACGCACGAATCGTACTTCAGCATCAGCCACGGTGCGAACGAAGCGGGGCAGAACGAGGCGTTTGTGCCGGTGTTCGACAAGCACCATGTCGATGTGGTGTTCACGAGCCACAACCATTGGTACGAGCGGTTCGAGCCGAGTGCGTGCGGGACCCAGGGCAAGGCGGGGTCGGCGGCGGCGTGCTCGGTGGGCAAGGACAACTTCGCGCAGGGGACGGTGTACTACGTGTCCGGAGGTGCGGGGGCGTTCACCATTCCCGCGTTCCTGTGCGGTTCGGAGGCGGGGCGCGCGACGTGTTCGGGCAAGCACCACTACATCCTGGTGGACATCCACGACGAGGTAGCGAAGCTCGAGACGTGGTCGGCGTATCCGGAGAAGAGCGAGGTCATCGACACGATCACGATCACGAAGGCCAGCGAGAGCTGCACGAGCCCGCAGGACGCAGGGCCAGAGGCGGCGGGACCCGACGCCGGGAGCGGGGGCGCGGCGGGTGGTGTGGGGGCCGGCGGCGCGGGTGGTTCGCAATCCGACGCATCTGCGGGCAAGGGAGGTGCTGCGGGCACGGGCGGGGTTGCGGGCAAGGGGGGCGCCGCGGGGTCGGCAGCAGGCGCGGCGGGCCAGGGAGGCGAGGCGGAGGCGGCCGCCACCTCCGATGGGGGGTGCGGGTGCCGCACCGATGTGCGCTCTCATGGATTCACGCCGCTGGCGCTGCTGCTCGGACTTTCGATCGGGCTGCTGGGAATGAGGCGGCGAGGCGCGTGAGCACCGTTCGCTCCGTTTCGCTGCTGGCGGGTCTTGCGCTGACGCTGCTGGGTGCATGCTCGCGCAAGAGTGCGCCGACGGAGTCGTTCACCTGCCAGCGACTGCAGGAGCGGGTGGCGCGGTGCGAGAGTGACGCGCTGGCGCTGGTCAAGAGCAGGATGGGGGATGGTGCGGTCGAGGACTCGGAGCGGCAGTATCGGATGTTCGAGCGCAGGTTTCGGGCGCGGGTGGCGAACCGGGCGGCGCTTCACCAGTGCGAGAAGTCCTCCGCCTCGGACATCGACTCCGCGAGAGTGACGCGCATGAAGGAGTGCTGGTCGAAGAGCGGGTGCGACGCCTTCGCGGCGTGCATGTTCGAGCTTCCGGAGTAGCCGTCAGTCGAGCTCATCTCCAGGCTTCGTGGACCAGGAGCCCGTCGTCGTCGAGGGTGTAGCGCCCGCGCTCCAGGTCCTTGGCGAGGTCCTCGAGAAATGCGCGGAAGCCGGGTGCGACGATCCGGCGCAGGGGTTCGTCATCGACGATTTCGATGATCTGGCCGGGCTCGCCGCCCGGAGCGGGGTCGAGGTCGAGGCAATGGTGCCAGGTGCTTCCGCCGATGACGGTGAAGGGGATCCAGAGGGGATTCCACCACATCTTCCTCACCGGGCCTTCGGATTCGGGGTCGAGTCCCTGGGCGCCGATGGAATCCTGCCAGACCTGCCACTCAGACAGCATCGCATCGAGGGACAGCAGCTCGAGGTGCGCGAAGGGGCCGTCGCTCTGCCACTCACCGGGACCGATCTTCTTCATGGCATCGCCGTTGTGGATGGCGAGCGAAGCTCGAAAGTCCTCGGGGAACCTGGCGCCGAGCAGCCCTTCGGCGGCGAGGATCGAGTTGTCGTTGGCGGGGGGCCCGAAGGACCCGACTGCACCCAGCGCCCGAATGCGGTTCTCGATGCGCAGCCAGAGGTTCTCCATGGATCGCGCCTAGCGCGGCGGCGCGGCGAAGTCGAGCGACGCTTCATCGGTGTGCGGGCGGCGGGGGAGAGGGTGGAGCCAGCGGGTGCGTTGCGGAAGGCGGCGCGCGCGACGTACCATCGGAGCTCCGATGACGTCCAAGATCCGGCTCTGCCCGTATCGTTGCGGAGACATGCTCGGGGAGTGTTCGCGCGACGAGCACGGCAAGCTCGTGTGCGGCGCGGTCGGCGGGAGGCCTCCATTCGTCAAGTCGGTCCTGCTGTACGCGCCGTCCCGAGAGCACTTGCAGGATCTGATCGACGCGTTCCGACGGGTGTCGGGGTGCACGGTGAGCGGCGAGGGGGACCGGGTCTCGGCGCGGTACCGCGACATGATCCTGCGATTCACCTTCGAGGAAGCTTCGTGCACGGATCTTCAGCGACTGCACGACAGCTACTTCAACATGGTCGTGGTGGACCTGCGTCCGCTGTGCGGGCGAGACGAGCTGGGCGAGGAGTACCTTCGGCGGGCGGGGTGTCTGCTCGAGGCGATGGACGGCGTGGAGGACATCGAGACGCGGTACGGGTTCCACCGGCTGATGGCGCTGGTATCGGCGCGCGATGACGATCGGGCCGATCGGACGATCGCGGAGCTGGCATCGAAGGGGCTGGGGCGAGTCGTTCGGGATCGCTCGGGGTGTGGCGGGGAGGCGGGGGTCGACGAAGGGAAGCGTGGGGCGTTCGGGCGGTTGGTACTCGACGAGATGGTTGCGTTGATGTTGCGACGCAAGGTGGGCAGGCAGGCACTGTGCGCGTCGGGAGGGGGAATCACCGGGCTGTACTTCGAGATGGGGGTACTCAAGTGCCTGGACGACTGTCTCGACAAGGGCGTGCACGAGGCCTTCGACCTGTATTACGGGATCAGCGCCGGTGCGATTCTCACGGGGATGCTGGCCAATGGCTACACGATCGACGAGTGCATGGCGGCGTTCGTGGGGCACGAAGGGGGGCGGGTTCCGCCGCTCGATCTGACGCTGTTTCGCACGGCGCACCTGGACCTTGCGGGGGTGCGTACACGGATGCGGGATGCGCTTCGGTATCTGCGCGGGCAGGTATCTGGACGAAGGGCCGGGAAGCTGAGCGCCCAGACGTTGGTGTTGCAGTCCGGCGATCTGGTCGGGCCGCCGTTGCAGGGCGCCGAGTTCCAGCGAATCCTCCACAAGCTGTTCAGCCGGCCGGGAACGACCGACGACTTCCGACGACTGCGCCGGCCTCTGTACGTTGGGGCCACGGACCAGGATCGTCGGACCCACGTGCTCTTCGGCGACGCGGGGCACGACGAAGTCCCGATCAGCCTGGCGATCCAGGCGTCGTTCTCGTTGAATCCGGCGTTCGCTTCGACGCGGATCGGGGAGCGCTACTACGAGGACGGAGCGGTGACGCAGACGTCGAACTTCGGGGATGCGATTCGCAAGGGAGCGGATCTGATCTTCGTGATTGACCCTCTGGTTCCCTACGTATCGAAGCACCCGGGGTTCGCGCATCGGCGGGGCATGCTGTACAACGTGGATCAGAACATCCGGACGCTCTCGTACACGCGCTTCGAGCAGTATCGGAACGCGACGCTGCGTCGGCACGAGCAGGTGAGCACGTACACGTTCCTGCCGGCGAACCGGCTACGTGGATTGATGTCCGTCAACGCGTTGGACCACCGCCCTTTCGCGGCGTTGTGGCGCGGGGCCTACCTGTCCACGCTGCAGCGGATTCAGGTATTGCAGTACCGGATGTGCGGGGACGTGGCGTTGCATGGCAACGTGCTGGACACCCGGAAGGCGGAGCAGGTGGCTGCGAGGCTTCGGGGGACGGAGCGGCCGTCGTTCGAGGACTTCTTCCCGGATGGAAGGGTGGCGATGCGCGTTCCGCGCTGAGGTGGAGCGGGGGAAGGGAGCGACGGGGCCGGTATTCGGAGGGACTCAGGAGGGCGATCCGAAGAGGGACAGTACGCCGCTGTACAGGTGGATGGTGGAGCCGAGGCGTCCGGGGCCGATTTCGAAGCTGGTGCGGATGCCGACCAAGGGGAGACCTGGGAAACGATTGCGGATGAGATCGAGGTCGACGTTTCCGACGCCGTACATGTCGGAGCCGCGGCCGGCGCAATCGACGTAGATGCCGAAGCGGGGCATGCTGCCGGCCATTTCGCGGGACATCTCGCGCAGCGTGGTTTCGAGATCGGCACGGGCGGCGGCGGGGTCACGGACGGCGAAGGCGACGGGGGTTCCGACTTCGATTTCCTCGCTGATGACGAGGCCACCGCGGGACTCATGGATTCCGCGAATGCCGCGCAGGACGAGGCGGGGACGCTGTCCGGCGGGGTCGCGTCCGACCTCGATGGCGACGACGAGCAGCTCGCGGGCGGGGGAGCGCTCTGCCTGGTCCTTGAGCTCCTCGATGGCGCTGCGACCTCCGATGCGGAGCATGAGCGCACCTTCGGCCTCGGTGACGGGGCGCAGCTCGCCGAGGAGGCGGCAGGCGACGGAGGCGCGGACGAGAGGCGGTGCGATTCCGCGGAGGGTGAGGCCGACGACGTCGGAGCTGACGACTTTGGAGCGGAAGATGGCGAAGGCGCCCGGGTTGCCGAAGACGCCTCCGCCGAGGAGCTGGACACGCAGGCCGGCGGGCATGCGGACGGCGTCGATGGTGGTGGTGGGGAAGACCTCGGGTTGGGCAAAGACGATGGCGGCACCGGCTCTCCCTTCCATGCGTCTTTCGACTTCGCGGGCGATGCGTGCGCCCATCTCGGCGCCTGCGGGTTGCTCCTCGGCGGAGAAGGCGAAGGGGCTGCAGGAGCCACCGCGCCACAGGAGTCCGACGGCGGCGGAGGTGTTGTCGTGCTCTCCGCGCTCGGTCATCACGCCAGCGCCGCAGGCGAGCAGCAGGGGGACATCGACGGCATCGGCGAGGGCGGCGGCGAAGTCGGGAGCCTGACGAGCCGAGGCGCCGGACAGGAGCACCAGGCCCCCGGCCGCGCCGTGGAGGGAGGCGAGGGTCGAGCGAACGGAGGCCGCGACGTCGGACGGCGCTGGATGCACAAGCTCGAAGCTCGCGGCAGATCCCATCGTGACAGGAGACTAGCAGGGTCTCGTGAGGGGGGCATGAAACGTTCGAGGAACGGATCCGGAAAACCGGTTCTTCTCGCGACGGTCGGCTTGTCCTAGACTTGGCGGGTCTGCCAGTCCGCCCGAGCCGAATGCCTTGGGGTGGAAACGCGAGCCAGCCCGACCATGCGATCCGAAACCACGATCCGCTCATTCGCCCTGACCGACGTCGGCCGCAAGCGCGCGGCGAATCAGGACGCGTACCTGAAGGACGACGCGCTGGGTTTGTACGTAGTGGCTGACGGGATGGGCGGGCACGCGGCGGGAGAGGTTGCGAGCAGCGAGGCGGTGGAGACGCTGTTCGGAATGGTGAAGCGAGGGTTGGCGAGCATCGGGGATCAGCTCGTGGGAGAGGTCACCGAGGAGCGGGTGCGGTCGGCGTCTCGCTTGTTGGAGGGTGCGGTGCAGGGGGCGACGTACATGGTGTTCGCCATGTCGGAGCTCGATCGGACCAAGAGCGGGATGGGGACGACGCTGTCGGCGATGCTGACGCTGGGCAAGTACGCGGTGACGGCGCAGGTGGGGGACAGCAGGATCTACCAGATACGGGATGGCGAGGCGGTGCAGCTGACCGAGGATCACACGCTGATTGCGTGGGAGCTGAGCCAGGGGATGATCACGCCGGAGCAGGCGAAGAAGTCGCCTCATCGCAACATCATCACGCGGGCGGTGGGCAACCGGGACTACGTGCAGGTGGACACGGGGCTGGTGGAGCTGCGAGCGGGGGACCGCTACCTGCTCTGCTCGGACGGGCTGCACGGATACCTGAGGGCCGCGGAGATTCCCTTCATTTGCGATATGGATGTCCCGGGGGATGACGTGGTGGCGAATCTGGTGAACCTCGCGAACGATCGAGGGGGCAAGGACAACATCACGGCGGTGCTGGTCGAGGTCGGCTGAGGCGGGGCAGCGACGAGAGCGCGCGGGGGAGCGCGTCTGCACAATACTTGGCCGCTTCTCCGGGGGGCTGATACGGCCCGCAATGGCAGCAACGCCCTTGTGGCGAACCGGCCACGCACGGATTGGACGCTGCGGTGGGAATGCTCACACCGCGCGCTTCGACGCGCATGGCGCGGCTCTTGCTCCACCGGAAGGAGAGGTTCCCAGATGGTCGGACAGCGGGTTGGAGTCGTGATGGGGGGTTCGTCAGGAGAACGCGACGTCTCCCTGCGCACCGGCGACGCCATTGCCCGGGCACTGGAGGACCGGGGACACGAGGTCTCCCGCATCGAGCTGGGAGCCGCCGACGACTGGTCGTCGCGTCTTCGGGCTGCGAAGATCGACGTGGCGTTTCTCGCGCTGCATGGGCGGTTGGGAGAGGACGGTTGCGTGCAGGGGATGTGCGAGGTGCTCGGGATCCCCTACACCGGATCGAGCGTGCTCGCGTCGGCGCTCGCGATGGACAAGGTGAAGGCCAAGGAGCTGTTCCGGCTGCACAACATCCCCACGCCGTCGGCGTACACGTTCACGGTCGACGACGACCTGGCGGACATCGAGGAGATCCACGGGTCGTTCGGCTTCCCGGCGATCGTCAAGCCGCGGGGCGAGGGTTCGAGTCTGGGCGTTGCGAAGGTCAACGGCTACGGCGAGCTGGTCGAGGCGGTGCGCAAGGCGTTGCAGCTCGACGACGTCGTATTGGTGGAGCGCTATGTGGCAGCGCGCGAAGTGCAGGTGGGTGTGTTGGACGGGCGCGTGCTGGGTGCGATCGAGGTAGCGCCGAAGAAAGGGATCTACGACTACGAGGCGAAGTACACGCCGGGAATGACGGAGTACTTCATGCCTGCCAGGCTGCCGCCGACGCGGTACCTGGGCGTGTTGAACCTGGCGGAGCGGGCCGTGCGCGCGTTGGGCTGCAGCGGCGCGTGCCGCGTGGATCTGCTGGTGACCGAGGACGCGAACGAATACGTGCTCGAGGTCAACACGCTGCCGGGGATGACGCCGACGAGCCTGCTGCCCAAGATCGCCCATGCGGCGGGCTACGACTTCACCAGTCTGTGCGAGTCGATCCTTTCGTCTGCGCGCCTGCATGCGTGCACGCGCAAGCGTCCTGCTCGCGAGAAGCAGCATTCGGAAGTCGAGCAGCTCAGCCCCGCGGTCCCCTTCGCACAGGCCGTCTGAGACACTGGCACCCCCCTGTCCCAACGGGCATACTGCCGTCCCCCCAAGGCAGGTGCCCCATGCAGTTCCGCTCCCGAATCATCACCGCCTCCGCCGCAATCGCAGCTCCCCTCATGCTCGCCTCCCCTCCCCTGCTTGCAGCGGATTGGGCCGGTCCGGGCACCGCGGGTCGCGCTCCTCACGTCGTGTCCGTTCGCGCGGATGCGCAGCACGCGATCGTGGAGATCGAAGTCCCCGGCGTGTGGGTCGACGAGCGCAAGCATGCGGGCTCGAGCTTCGCGGGGCTCACGCTTCCCAACGGCGCGGCCCACGGCAGGGTCGGCGAGCCGTCGCTGCCCGAGACAGGACTGCTCGTAGCGCTGCCCGATGGGCGAGCCGTCAGCGCGACGGTGCTGTCGGTGGAGACCGAGACGCTGGGCAGCGTGCCTCCCGCTCCGGTGCAGCCGGAGCCGTGTCGGTGCGGTCCGAGGCTTCCCTCGCGGTTCGTCGTGGATCCGGGAGCGTACAAGGGCTCGGTCGTGCTGCCCGACGCTCCAGTCGTCGAGCTCGATCGTGCCGGCTTCCTGCGCGACGTGCGCGTGGCGCGGCTGAGCCTCCGACCCGTCGCGTGGAATCCCGCCTCGGGAACCGTCGAGCTGCGCAAGCGGATCACGGTGCGGCTGTCCTACGACACGCCCGATCCGTCGGCCGCTCCGCGCCGTGGATCGCTCGGCCTTCCGGAGAGCTTCGGCGCGGCGGCCTCGCGCATCGCGGTCGATCTGCGCCAGGGATCGCGTCCGATTCCCGGTCCGGATCACATGGTGGTCATCGGACCACAGGCGTGGCTCGACAACGCGCAGCCGTTGGTGGACTGGCGCGTGAGCACGGGGACGCGGGTGACGACGCAGTCGATCGAGGGGATTGGGACGAAGGCGTCGGAGCTGCTCGGGTGGTTGCAGCAGGCCTATGACACCTGGCAGGCTCCGCCGACGATCGTGCTGCTGGTGGGCGACGAGAGCGCGGTGCCTCCGGGGTACGGGACCACGGCGAACGCGACGTCGGACTTCGTGTTCTCGAAGCTGTCGGGGAGCGACATCTATGCGGACGTGATCGTGGGACGATTCCCTGCGCGCACCGAGGCGGATGTCGACACGCTGGTGGCGAAGACGGTGGGGTACGAGGCGACGCCGTCCACGGGTTCGGCTGCCGCGTGGTACCGCGGCGCGATGGCGATTTCGTCGAGTGAGGGGTCGGGCGCGAGCAACGACGACGTGCGGAGCGATCAGGTTCACGACCTGCTGCAGGGCTGGGGCTACGATCCGATCCCGAAGTACTACGCGTCGGACAACACGGCCAAGCCAGCCAAGATCAACCAGTCGCTCGACACCGGGACGTCGTGGATCTCGTACATGGGACATGGCGACGAGACCTCGTGGGCTTCGACGGAGCCTGCGTACGTCGCGGGGGCGGAGATTCCGAAGCTGACGAACGGCAACATGCTTCCGGTGATTTGGGACGTGGCATGTCTCAACGGCGCCTTTGACCAGAGCTCTGCGTGCTTCGCGGAGACCTGGCTGAACACCCCGGGCAAGGGGGCGGTGGCCATCTGGGCCTCGACGGTGCTGGCGTCGTGGGACGAGCCTGCGATCTGGTCGGTGGAGACCACCCGAGCGTTCACGCACGACGGCACCTTCCGATACGGTGAAGCCAACATGGCGGGGATGCTCGGGCTCATCGCCATCGGCGGCACCGGCTCGAACATCGAGGAGGAGTTCGAGAAGTACGTGCTGTTCGGCGATCCGTTGCTGGAGATGCGGTCGCGAGAGCCTGTGGAGCTGGCGGTCGATCACTTCCCGACGGGCAACGAGCTGGGAGGACCGTTCCCGGTGACCGTGACGACCGGGGGAAGTCCGCTCGCGCATGCGCGCGTGGCCGCGTCGTCGAAGGGGCAGGTGCTCGGTGTCGCCCTCACCGACGCGACGGGCGTTGCCGGGCTCGACTTGCCGCCGTTGTCGGAGCAGACGTTCCACCTGACGGTGACGGCGCGCGATGCGATTCCGGTGCAGAAGGACGTGGCGCTGCAGCCTCCGGAGTGCGGGTTCCTCGCGCTCGACGCGAAGGACCTGGTGGCGTGCAACCAGACGGTGACGCTCACGCTGGCGGACGTCGATCTCGACGTGAATCCCGCAGCCGCGGACACGGCGGTCGTGGCGTTGACGGTCGGAGGCAGCGACGCGGGAGTGGTGACGCTGACGGAGACGGGGCCTGCGACGCACACGTTCACGGGAGCCGTGCACTTTGCGAAGGCTCCGCAGGCTGGCGAGGTTGCGCTCGCGCACGGCCAGCAGGTGCTCCTGCGCTATGACGATGCCGGGTGCAAGGGAGCGCCGGTGACGGTGACGCGCGAGCTGCTCGCGCAGTGCGAGCCTCCCCAGGTCACCGGGGTGACGGTGGATCAGATTGGGCCGATGAGCGCGCGGATCGGCTGGACGACGAACGTACCGGCGAGCTCGACGGTGGAGTACGGCGAGACGTTGGCGCTCGGCAAGGACGTGAAGGCGACCTCGCTGGTGCAGAGCCATCAGGTGTTGTTGAGCGGGCTGACGTACGCGACGACGTACCTGCTGCGGGTCGGGTCAGTGGATCAGGTGGGGAACGCGGCATGGGACGACAACGCGGGTGCGATGTACTCGTTTGCGACGCTGCCGTGTCAGCCAGCGTGCACGGGCAAGCAGTGTGGACCAGACGGCTGCGGTGGTGTGTGCGGCACGTGTGCGGACGGGATGCAGTGCGGAGCGGGGAGCGTATGCGAGTGCCCGACGCACACGACGAAGGGGTGCAAGGGTTGCAAGTGCGAGAAGTGCGTGTGCGCGATGGACGACTTCTGCTGCCTGCACGAGTGGGACGCGCAGTGCGCGAAGGAGTGCGTGGAGCAGTGTGGCGGGTGCGAGATCGTGCAGACCGACGGTGGGGTGGAGGATGCGGCGATCGACGCGCAGCCGGAGGCCTCGACCGACGCCGAGACGGAGGCTGCAGCGGACGCCGGGGCTGAAGCGGAAGTGGAGGCAGGGAAGGATGCCGCGTTTGACGCAGCGAAGGACGCGTCGGAGGCGGGCGCCGAGGCCGGCATGGATGCGACCGCTGACGCGCGGGCGGAAGCGTCACCGTCAACCGGTGAAGAGATCAGCGGAGGCGGTTGCTCCTGCGCGAGCGCAGGCACGCAGCGCAGCTCGTTCGGTGCCTGGGTGATGGCGGCCCTCGGGGCTGTTGCGTTCTCGCGATGCAGGCGTCGCGGGATGCGCGGATGAACGACGCCTGACGCGTTGACAAATCGGGCCATCGAGCATCCGATGCTGTCATGACACGTACGTGGTCTTCGTCGTGCCTGGGCATTGCCCTGCTGATCGCTGCTTCCGACGTCCTCGCACAGAACAACTCCGTCACGGTCTTCGAGCTGCGCTCGGCGGATGCCCCCGACTCGGCGCGCGTGCTGTCGGGCGTGCTGCGTGAGGAGTACGGGGTCGCCACGCAGCAGGTCATGCTGCTCGATCCGTTGCTGGCGTCGTTGCAGTGTCCTTCGCAACCCGACACGACCTGCACGCGGCGCGTTGCGGACGCGGTGGGCGCGAGCGACTTCGTATGGGGAGCGGTCCGGCGCGCGGCACCGGGGCAGGTGGAAGTGGAGCTTCACCTGTCCTCGCGACGTCAGCCCGAGCGGGTGCTGCGTGCCGTATGGCCCGAGGAGCTCGCGCCCGACGGGAACCGAGCGAGGGTGAGGCAAGCGGTTGCGGACTTGTCCTGGCAGCGGGGGCTGGGCGAGGTGCGGGTTTTTGCGGGGACGGTGGACGGGGAGCTGTACGTGGACGGAGCATCCGCCGGAGCGATTCGGCGGGGAGATGCGCGGCTCAAGCTGCCGGCAGGATCCCATCGGATCGAAGTGCGGGCGCAGGGGCATCGCGCGGCGTCGTCCGAGGTCGTGGTGCAGCCGAACGGGACGGTGGACGTCACGATCGCGCCGGAGCCGACGAATCCCGAACGGGGGAGCGATCCGGCGGCGCGGAGGAAGCTGTTGGGGTATGGCGGGTTGGGGCTGGCGGCGGCGTTTTTCGGAGCCGGGTACTACTCGACGCGCCAGATCAAGGAGATCAACGAGGATCCCGGGTACGAGCGGTACGCCTCGTTCGTGGCAGGGCCGGGGGACGTGTGCGACGCGGCGAAGTCGGGCCAGACGGTGAACGGTGCGCCTTCTCCTTCCGAGATCGAGAGCATGTGCACGCGAGGCAGCAGGTACGAGGTGGCCCAGTGGGTCTTCTACGGACTGAGCGCGGTATCGCTCGGCACCGGCATCTACCTGCTCGCGACGGATCCCGCGCCTGCGGCGAAGCCGAAGTCGGGCTCGATCAGGCTGACGCCGTCGGTCGGTCGCCAGGGGGCCGGGATCGGCGCCTCCTTCGCGTTCTGAGGCGCTGTCGCACCGGAGCCGCGGAGGCTCATCCGTACAGCTTCGCGGCCTTCCGGAGCAGTGCCGCGGCCTGTTCGGGATTGAGCATTCGCACGTAGGCGATCCGGCCCGACAGACGTCGCTTCTCCGCGGTGTCGAGCGAAGGTGCATGCATGGCGCGGTGGAGCTCCGCGCGGAGCTTGCGTCGTTCGCCGCGCGACAGTCCGAGCACGCGATTGACGGTCACGCCCGTGACGCGCTGTGCGCCTCCCTTGCGCATCACGCGGGTCTTGCCCGTGTTGGGTTCGAATCCTTCGGAGCGCAGCACCGCCACGGCGCGCGCGCGAAGCTTGCCCACCAGATCGGTGCGATCGCCGGAGAACGTCAGGTCATCGGCGTAGCGCGTATACGTGAATCCATGGGCGCGCGCGAGGCCGCTGAGCCTGCGATCGAGTCGATGGCAGATCGCGTTGGACAGCCCGGGGCTCGTGGGGGCGCCCTGCGGCGCCCGGCGCGGTCCCACCGGGACGTGCAGCAGCTCGCCCGCGACCTCGACCGGCTGTCGTTCCGATTCGGTGCACAAGCAGGCGATCGTCGTGGAGACGTCATAGCCGTATCCCATGGCGACCAAGTACCCGCGGATGCGGGCGAAGGTCAGCGACGGGAAGAAGTCCTTCACGTCGAGCTTCAGGATCACGCGCTTGCCGACGTGGGGCTCGGCGCAGGTGCGGATGGATCGATCGTGGCGGAAGCCGTGAGCCGCGTCGTGCACGGGGAGCTTGTCCACGAGCAACGCGAGGAGCTTGCGCTGCACGGCCTTGAGCCTTCGTTTGGGCGCGTGGATCAGGCGCACTCCCCCCGAGCGTTTCGGCACCTCGAAGGTGACGTAGTGCGGAGTCCGCTCGGCGATGCGGTGCATCGAGAAGTGGCGGAGCTGACCGAGGGTCAGGGCAAGGGAGTCGGCGAGCTGCTGCTCGGTGTTCCACGCGGGCAGCCCGAAACGCTCGAGCTGTTCGGAGTCGGCTGCGAGGACGCCGAGCGTTCGGTCCTTGCAGCGCATCGTGAGCGAGAAGCGACGTGCCGCCGATGCAGCGTCGAAGAGCTTCTTGCGGTTGCGATGTCGCTGGCGTCTTCCGGGCTTGGGCAACAGACGCGCATCGCGCACGACCTTGCGCCGATGGTGCTCCTTGAAGGGGCCTCCCTCCGGCTCGATGGTTTCGGTGACGACGTCGACGGATTGGCTGCCCCGCGCGAGCCGTGAGACGTCGCGAACGAGGGGCTGCGTCCTCTTCTTGCGGGTGAGCGCATAGACGATCGCGATCACCACGACGATCACGAGCAGCGGCGTCAGCGAGCCCATGACAGATCGCTCCCGGATGCGCCCCAGCCACTTCGAGGCTCTGGAACCATGGCTCCCCGCGTTGCGTACGTGGGGACCGTGGCGGAGAGAAGGGGACAGAAAGCCACCGCGGCGAAACACCGCGGCATGAACGGCTGGCTCTGCGGGGCGCGCCCGGGAGCTCCCTCAGTCATCGCCGCCTCCCCCGGAATCGTCAAGGGATTCCTCTTCCCGCCGGAGCGCCGGCGCTTCGACGACGGGCTCCGACTGCACGGAGGTTGGCAGATCCTTGCGGCGCGCGGCGCTGGCGCGTTCGAGCGCGACGAGGTGCGCGCAGGGCCCCTTCGTCAGGGCGAACTGCGCGAACTGCTCACAGCCGCAGCGACCGAAGACGATGCGTCCCTCGTCGCTGACCACGACCTCGACTTCGGCCTGGTCCCCCACCCTGCCGACCGCGACCCAGTCCCGCAGGATCACCTCCCGCGTGACCTTCTCGCCGTCGAGCTTGTACGAGCGCATCTTGTGCGTCTCCCGGCTGACGACCTCCGAAACCTCGACACCGCCGGTCCGGAGCCACTGCTCGGCCTGTTGCGCACGAGGATCTTCGGGATACAGCTTCTGCTCGTCGACCGGCGTGGCGAACAGCTCGCGGTACCGGTACTGACGGTCACGCACGTCGAAGACCGCGCGTCCTCGGCGAACGAGCCGGTCGAGGGCAGCGGCGGCGACGGGCTTGTCGAGCGATGCCGAAGAGGCGAGATCGTCGACGCTCGCGGCGAAGCGGGTTCGGAGCAGCGCGAGCGCCGAGGCGACGGGCTCTTCTGCGACGGGCGGGGGAGCGGCGAATCCGCTGCCGGTCGTGAGGGAGCTCGAAGTCCAGCCGCTGAGGCCGAGCACGAACGTGTAGCCGGGCATGCGCACGGCGTAGAAGCTCGGCATTGCGCGGCCCTTGAGATAGATCTCGACGCGATCGGCGTAGGGGAGCAGAGCCTCGATGACGCGCAGGCGGCGACGTCCCCAGGTACGGATGACACGCGGCTCAGTGTATCCGTGGGTGGCTCCCTCGAGGGGGAACCGCCGCTCGAAGGGCTCGGCCACGAGCTCCGCGTCGCGGTCCGGAAGCAGCTCGTAGCGAAGGGCGCGCGGCGACACCTTGGCCTTGTTCTGCGCCAGGAACCGGATCGCGGCGAGCAGATCCACGGGCTTGACGCTCACACGCGTCCCCGGGAACGCCATGGCGACCGAGACGTCGAGGAAGCCTCGCACCCAGCTCTCGGGCAGCTCGACCTTCTGCTCGAAGCGCCCGCCGGCTGCCTCGGTCTTCACCTCGACACCGCCCGCTTCCACGCGGAACGTGGTGGTGCGGCTCGATCGCATCTCTCCAAGGGCGCCGTGCAGCCACGCGGTGAAGTCCACGTTCGTGGTTCCGCAGGCGACCTCTCCCTCGGAGTCGAGCTCGTCGCGCTCGATGACCACGAGTCCATAGGCGCTCTGGTCCTGGGTGAAGGCTTCGAGCATCACCCGATCCGGATGCACGGTCACGACGGGATCCAAGGTGAACGCGCGGAAGTCGTCGTCGGACAGCCAGGTGTCGTCGGACCAGATCAGCGACCCGAGGGTCTGCAGCGTGAAACGGAACAGCAGAGGGTTGCGCACGCGTGCGACCATGCGGACCGGACGGTGGGCGTTGGCTGCGAGCCCTACCAGGGTGCGGTCGCGAGAGGACTCGAACACGCTTGGCGACGCGTAGCTGACGGCGAGAGGGATCATGGGCGCACCGCCTTGCGGAAGACCCGGGGCTGCTCGCGCTCGGTGCGCAGCGACGGGTGCTTCTCGAGGATGGCGCCGATCATCGCGACGAGCCTCTCCTTGGGATAGCGTTTTTCGGGGAGCCTCAGGGCGTCGCGGGCCTTGGGCAGCACTGCGCGGGCAGCCTCGTCGGAGCCGATGGCGTTGGCGAGCGCGTCGATGGCGATGGCGCGTGTCTGGCTGTGGAGCTTTCGCAGCAGCGCGGCGACGAGCAGGTCGAGGTTCTGCCGGGCGAGGTCACGAGCGCGAGGTGAGTTCGTAGCGAGGACGGCGAACGCGAGGCGGTTGACGTGGATCTGCGGTGATTCGAGCAGATCTCGCACTACCGACGGGTCGGCGAGGAAGTCCTCGTGGCTGCGTTCGAAGAGCAAGCGTGCGAGGCGGTTGTTCTTGATGAGGGAGTCGTAGCTCCAGACGGCACCGGCGGGCACGGACGACAGGACATTGCCTGCGCGACGGGCGAACTCACGGGGCTTGCGAAGGAGCGTCTCGTAGTGTCGGGACAGAAGCTCGGCCATGTCTGCCTGAGCCTTGGGTGGGCTGAGCAGACCGCCAAAGCCCATCATCGTCACGACACGACTTGCCAACCAGTCCACGAGCGGCTCGTCGTCGGCGTCGATGGCCGCGCGGGCGAGCGACTCGAAGGTGCGTCCCCAGCTCGGGGTGCAGTGCATCCGGAACGCCGAACGAACGAGCTCCGGGAAGCGTCGATACATCGCCACGGCCGTCTCGTCGGACAACGGCATCACCTGCGCGAGGCCGAGGCCGGGGAGGTTGAGCTCGCGCCCCACCCCCGCCAGCAGCAGGAGCCGTCGCCGGGACTCGGAAACGCCGAGAGCGTCGCGGTCTTCGACGAGCCTCGAGACGGCCTCGTTGTAGGTGTCCTGGTTGGAGCTGCGGAGCAAGGCCGCCCAGAGCTGGAGCCAACCTCTCGCATGCGCGAGCCGGATGAGCCTGTCGGCTCCGATCGGCTTGTTCGACCAGAAGAAGCCACGTCGCAGATCGAGGTGCTTCATCACGTACGGCAGAGCAGCTTCTGCGCGCGACTCGAGCAGCTCGCGGTACACGTCAGCCGCATTCTTGGGCATCAGCTCGGGGTGAATCCGATCGAGCCGCTCGACCAGCTCCTTCGAGCCCGGCAGCTCGGAGACGAGCTTGCGGACGCGATCGGCCCACTCGTCGGGCGTGGCCTGGCGGCGAAAGAGCCTCTGCTCGAAGTCGAGATCACCGCGGTCGGCGGCCCGTCGGCGGAGCTTTCGCCAGGGTGGCGGCTTCTTGCTCCACTCCCAAGGGTATTCGCGCGGAGCGTGCGCAACGAGGAACTCCGCGCAGGTCGAGGGGGCGGCTTCGTACATCGCGGTGGCGGCGTCCTCGTCGAGATCCACGCCGGGCAGGTCGAACATCTCGAGCACACGGCGACGCTGCGTGTCGTCGCTGGCCTGGAGGAACCGCTGCTTCAGGTCGGCCCGCCAGCGCTCGGGCGCGCGCCATCGCCCGCCGATGTGCTCTTCGTATAGCTTGCGGAACAGCTCCACCTCGCCGTCGCGATCGACCTGTTCGAGAAGCTTCTCCAGGCTCCTGCGCGTGTCGTCGCGAGTCCACGGATCGAACAGGTCGCCCTTCTCGTCGTAGTAGCCGGAAGGACCGAAGGCGTTGACGTGGGCGAGCAGGAAGGTGCGGAAAGTCCTGCGATTGCGCTGGTAGAGCGCGGGCGCCCACAGGTGGCTCAACCCCGGAAATCGCATGGAGTCGGAGGCCGCGATCCGTTCGAGCGCAGAGAGCAGGGCGCGATCGTCGAGAGAGACGTCGCCAAGGGTGGCGAGCACGTTGCCGCGCAGCTCGACCGCTTTCGAGTCCATGGGGAGGCGGATAGTAGCCCAGTCACGTCGCAGAATGCTCAACTCGTTGCGTCGCGCTTCGTCAGGTCCACGCGCCGCCCGCGCCCTCGCCGCGCGCGTCGCGCACGGCACTGCTGCCGACGTGTCCCAGCCCCCGTCACGCGATCAGAGACAGGTCTTGCTCGCCTTGCACGTGCCGCTCTCGCAATCGGTGTTCACGAGGCACTTGTCGCCCTTGCCACACGGCTTGCACTCCCCTCCGCAGTCGGTGTCGGTCTCGCCGTCGTTCGTGCTCTTGTCGAAGCAGTGCGCGGGGGAGTCCGGGCCGACGTCGAGCGCATCGGGGGCATCTGCCTCGTCGGGAGCATCTGCCTCATCGGGGGCATCTGCCTCGTCGGGAGCATCCGCTTCATCGCCTGCGTCCGCGTCCGACGCATCTCCGGAATCGAGGACATCGGCGGTGGTGTCGGGCTCGTCGGCGACGTCGTTCGGCGCGTCGATGTCGGCATCCTGCGTGGGACTCTCCACGCGCGGCGGCTCCTCGGGAAACACCGAGCACGCGGCGAGCGAGGAGAGGAGCAGGAGGAGGAGAGGTCTGGGGGACACGCTCTAGCGAGTCTGCCACGGAACGGGTCACGAAGGTACGTGGGCTGGAGCGAGGGTTCCTTTTCCCGCGGGCGTATGGAATCATCCGCGCCGTCTTGCCCGAACCATCCCTGCGACTCGACAACGTCACCAAGCGCTTCGGAGCGGTCGCTGCGGTTCGCGACGCATCGGTCGAGGTGCGTGCGGGGCGATTGCACGCGGTAGTGGGAGAGAACGGGGCGGGCAAGTCGACGCTGCTGGGGCTTGCGGGGGGCGTGCATGCGCCGGACGCGGGCACGGTGCTGATCGACGGGGCGCGGCTCACGCCGATCACACCGGCGGAGGCGTCGCGACGCGGCGTGGGTTTCGTGCACCAGCACTTCATGCTCGTGGAGGCATTCACCTGCCTCGAGAACGTGATGCTCGGCGCGGAGCCGGTGCGTCGGGGGGGCGTGCTGGATCCGGTTGCGGCGAGGCGCAGGCTAGAGAAGGTGCTGTGCGACGCACAGCTCGAGGTGGAGCTCGACGCGCGGGTGGACGGGCTCGGCGTGGGGGAGCGTCAGACGCTCGAGATCGTGCGGATCCTGTACCGCGGCGCGCGCACGATCCTGCTCGACGAGCCCACGGCGGTGCTGACGCCGGCGCAAGCGGAGTCGCTGTTCGGGACGCTGCGCAACTTGGCGGCGGACGGGGCAGCGATCGTGGTGGTGACGCATCGTCTGTCGGAGGTGATGCGGTGGTGCGACGACGTGACGGTGATGCGGCGGGGGCGTGTGGTGAGCACGGGCAGCGTTGCGGAGTCGAGTGAAGACGCGCTCACGCGAGCGATCATGGGGCGGGAGCCGCCGCCGCCGATCGTACGGCCTGCGGTGCCGGAGGGGGCGTCGGTGGGCCTCGCGGTTCGCGGGGTGAGCGTCGTGGGGCAACGCGACGGCAGGCTTGCGGTAGACGGCGTGAGCATCGAGGTGCGATCGGGGGAGATCGTGGGGCTTGCCGGGGTGGAGGGGAACGGGCAGACGGAGCTGGTGGAGGCGCTGGCGGGGCTGAGGGCAACGCGAGCGGGGAGCATCGAAGTTGCGGGACGGGAGCTGACCGCGAGAGGCGTGAAGGAGCGGCGCGCAGCGGGGCTTGCAGTGGTCCACGGGGATCGGCACCGCGAGGGGTTGATGCTCGAGGCGACGGTCTGGGACAACCTGGTGCTTGGAGACCTGGGCGAGGTGAGCGAGCCGGAGGCGGTTCGCAGGCGGATCGACGCATTCGGCGTGGTCCCGCCGGATCCGCGCAAGCTTGCGGGGGAGCTGTCCGGGGGCAACCAGCAGAAGGTCGTGACCGCGCGAGCGTTGGACCGCGAGCTCAAAGCGGTGGTGCTTGCGCAGCCGACCCGGGGCGTGGATCTGGGGGCAGCGCGGACGATCCACGAAGCGATTCTGGGGGTCGTGGCCAAGGGAGCGGCAGCCCTGGTGGTGAGCGCGGATCTGGCAGAGCTGCGCGCGATCTGCCATCGGGTCCTGGTGATCACGCGAGGCAGGATCGTCGCGACCCTCCCGCCCGAAGCCCCGGATCACGAGTTCGGCCGCGCAATGCTCGGCATGAGCGAGCACGGGGAGGCGTCGTGAAGCTGCGACGCATTCCGGCCTCGTGGATGGTGCCGGTCGTGGCGATCGCGGCCGCGGTGCTGGTGCTGAATCTGCTGAGCTTCGCATTCGGTGGAGCGCCGCTCACGGTGCTGGCGTCGGCGGTGCGCGGGAGCTGGGGGACGGCGTACGGGATCGGCCAGGTACTGTTCAAGGCGACACCGCTGCTGTTCGCGGGGATCGCGGTGGATCTGGCGTTGCGCGCGGGGATGTTCAACATCGGCGTGGAGGGTCAGATCGCGGTTGGAAGCCTGGTGGGGGCGATCGTCGCGATCCACATGCCTGCGGCGTTGCCCGGCGTGATGGCGGTGCTGCTGGTGTTGGCCTGTGCCGGGGGAGCCGGGGCCGCGTGGGCAGCGGTGCCGGGCGTGATGCGTGCGAAGCTCGGGGTTCACGAGGTGATCACGACCATCATGCTCAACCGGATCGCCGAGGCGCTGGTGGCGCTGGTGATGACCTCGATGCTGGCGCTTCCGGGCACCACGCGCACCGCGGACATCGCGCGCTCGACCCTGATTCCCCGTCTCGATCGGTTCTTGCCGTCGCTGTCGGGGAGCGCCGGGAGCCTGGCGATCGTGATCGCGCTGGCGACGCTCGCGGGCGTGTTCGTCTGGCTGCGTCGCGCCCGCACGGGTCGGGAGGTGGTGTGGATCGGACACAACGAGCGCGCATGCGAGGCCCAGGGAGTTCCGGTGGCGCGACGGCGTGTGCTGGCGATGGTGCTGTCGGGAGCGATCGCGGCGATGGCGGTCTCGGCGACGGTGCTGGGGTACAAGGGGTACTTCGAGATCGGTTTGGGGGCGGGGGTGGGGTTCGGGGGGATCGCGGTGGCGTTCCTGGGGCGCGGGAGTCCGGTGGGGCTCGTGCTCGCGGCGTTGCTGTTCGGGACGCTGGAGCAGGCCGGGTTGTCGATCAACGCGACGGTGCCGCGCGAGGCGATGGGGGTGCTCGAGGCGGTGGTCATCGTGGCGGTGGCGCTGGCCGATCGCGCAGCGCGACGTGAGGCGCGCGAGG
>JAKLDZ010000340.1 GCA_022703255.1 Myxococcota bacterium
AGTCCGGGAAGCCGTCGGGCGAGGTGGTGTGACAGAGGCACAGGTCGCCGTCGCGGTCGCGCAGGCCGAGGAACGGGTAGAGGAAGTGGAACGCGCCGGCGACTCCGGGAGGGAACAGCTCGCGGGCGAGGTCGTGTAGCCCGCGCCGAGGATCACGACCTGCCGGCCACCGTCCCGGTAGATCTCCATGGGGCGACGTTCTTCACGCTCCGGGAGGGCGTGATCTCCGGCATCGTCGACTTGAGTTGAAGACCGCCGGATCGCGCCCGACCGGCAAGTCGGCTCCGCGGAGCTGCGCCCGCCGTGGGCGCCTGCGACAGCGGATCGTCCAGAACCACGTTTCGCGGCCCGTGGTATTCTGGCGCGATGCAGCGAGCCGGCTTGCTCTTGTGCGCCACCCTTCTCATCGGCTGTGGTGACGATTCCTCGTCCGAGTGGACCGTCGGCCCCGCTACCGGTGACGGCGGTCAGGACGCCCCGTCCGCCGATGCCGCCGAAGAAGAGTCGCCCGAGGCATCTGCAGCGGATGCTTCCTCCGACGCCCCGCCGCAAGAAGACGCTCCCACGGAAGACGCTCCCACGGAAGACGCCCCGGATGCTGCCGGAGAGCTGCAGGGATTCATCGGAAGCCCTTGCTCGAGCGCTGCAGACTGCAAGTACGCCGAGGCCGTGTGCGTGACCAACGGCGCCGTCAACGGGCTCTGCTCCCTGGCGTGCACCACCTCGTGTCCCGATCAGGACGGCCACCCGGTCACTTCGTGCGTCGAGCCGTCGCAGGTCCCCGAAGCGACCTCCCTCCCGGAGGGTCTGTGCGTCTCGCGCTGCAACTTCGGCCCCTATCCCGCAACGGGATGCAGAGAGGGATACGGTTGCGTGAAGGCGGCTCGCCCTGGCGATCCGACCACCGTGCGTTGGGTCTGCCTGCCCAACAAGAGCTCCGACCTTCCCGCCTGCTACACCGAGCTCGCTGCGCGGGGCGTCGCCTTCGAGCCGACCGTGATGAAGGACGAGAGCCCGAACACCCATCCCAATCTGACCTGCCATGTCATCGACCCGCTCTATGTCGAGTCGCCGGTGCACGGGGTGCGTCTCGAGAGCGGCGGGAAGGAGACGAAGCGCGTGCTGGGCTCGTGCCGGATGGTGAATGCCCTGGTCTCGACCGCCGACGACCTGAAGCCCCTGGACGTGATTGCCATTCAGCACATGGGCACGTACAACTGCCGGGTCATCGCGGGAACGGACAAGCTCAGCGAGCACGCCTCGGGCGACGCCATCGACTTCGGAGGGTTCGAGCTCGCAGGCGGTGCGGTCTACACCGTGGTCGACGATTGGATCCACGACGACGACACTCCGTCGACCGCGGGGGGCAAGTTCCTCTACGAGGCGGCGCACCGCTGGTATGACCAGCACATCTGGAACATCATCCTGACGCCCGAATACAACTCGGCGCACGACAATCATTTCCACGTCGACATGACGGACGGTTCGCACTTCCTGGGATTCACGAGCGGGCATTACCTCGGGCCGAACGTTTACGGGGATTGACGATGAAGATCACTGTGGCGGTGAGCGTGAGCTTCGCGGTGCTCGGGTGCTTCCTTGCCTTCGGCTGTGGCGGCGAGGAGTTCGTCGAGGCGGCGGGCTCCGGGGGAGCGTCGGATGCAGGCGATTCCTCGGCCGGGAACGACGCGGGACTGGGGGGTGCCGGCAAGGATGGGGGAGGGGGCGCCGCCGGCAAGGATGGGGGCGTCGATGCAGCAGCGGATGCCTCCTCGTGTCAGCCCACCCAGGACGTCTCTTCGTTCAAGCTCACCGAGACGGTCCAAAACAGCCTTCCTTCCTCGATCAAGGGCTGGTCCCAGGCCGCCTGCGCCGGCGCCTTCAACTACACCTGTCCCGCGGGCTACACGCGGACGAGCTGCGAGCCCGGAACCATGGGCAGCCATGGTGGCTGTTCCGACTGCGTGATGGCGCTCGTCGAGTGCGAGTGCCGCTGAGCGGCACCCCATCGAACAAGCGCGTCGCCGACCTGGTCGCGCACACGCACGGACACGGCCCGGCATGGAGGTCCCTTCAGACCGTCCGGTCGAACAGCCTCTCAGAACGTCTGGTCCGCATACCGGAACAGCAGATACGTCGGATTCGCCGAGGTGGGATCCACCACGATCGCGCCGTCGGGATACTTGTCGTTGTAGTGAATCTGGTGGGCGCTGGCCGGGTACTGCCCATCGCAGTACGCGAAGACCGATACCGGTGCACCGACGGTCAGGTGATCGCACAGGAAGCCGACCGCTTCGTCCATCGACACGGCCGTGAAGTCGGTGCTGTGAACTCCCAGGTCGACCGGGTAGTCGAGGTTCATGTCGGTGTGCCATCCCTCGGTGTAGGCTGGTCCGATCAGAGGCGCCGACTTGCTCATCACCGCGATGCCGTCCACCGATACGACCAGGCGCTGCACCTGGCCGAGGATCGAGAGCTGAACGATGGCGTGATCGTTGTTCGCCATGGCGCACTGCTGATCCACCGGGCGGACCAGCGCCACCAGGGTGCCGTCCGCGCGGCCATTGGCCTTGGTGAACAGCGTGCCGAAGGTCGCTGCGCAGCTCTTCGCCTTCTCCTCGCAGCCTGCCCCCGCCTCGAGCGGAAGGCTGTCTGCCGCGACGTCGGCGGAAGCCTCGGCGACCTCGGAATCGACGGCTGCCGAGTCCGCACCGCTGGCGGAGTCGGACGCCGCAGCGTCGGTCGCCTCGGCGACGTCGGATCCGGCATCGACATCACCGCCAGGGTTCTCGGCCGGGGAATCGTCACTGCCGCACGACGCAGCGGCCAGCGTGACCCACAGCAGGGGCAGGAATCGGAGGGGGCGGAGGGCAAGAGCGAACGGGGTTCTGCGCGCCATCGTGTCTCGCATGGGACGCTGGCCTAGCACGGAAGGTGACTCGAAGCACGGGCTCGGGCGGCACGCTGGAGCGTCATCGGGGCCACGCCGAAGGCGAACCGGATCGCCTGCGTGGTTGCCTTGAACATCGCGCATCCCGAGGACCGGCTCATGAAGTCCCAGCGTGATCCGTGCGGGTCGATCTGCGGGAGTGCCGCCGATCGACAGGGCAATCGCTGGTGCGCGAACAGAGCTGCAACAACGTCGTGAAGGTCGACGGCAAGACCGGTGACCTGCCCGCAGGGTTCCTGCGTACGGCCCGAAGGTTCATGGTATTCATGCGTTCTCTTGATGGGGTCGTCCACCGGGTGCGCGCAGGCTGCAGTACGCTGCGCAACGGCTCGACCATGGAGTCCTTGCGGAGCGCTCGCGGCCATCCCCTTCCCGTCGAAGTCCATCGGCACGAGCTCGGAGAAGCGATCGTCCTGGAGCGGACCAGAGGTCGCGTGTACCATCCAGGATCGTGAAACCCATTTCCTGGATCCTCGCGCTACTGTTCATTGCCGCCTGTGGCAGTTCCGAGTCGGAGCAGCCTGCTCTCGAGCAGCCTGCGGATGATGCCTCTGTCGGGAGCGGCGGGGCGCCGGACGAGGACGCGAGTGCCGGGGGCAGCGCCGGGCAGGGGAAGGGGGGCGCAGCCGGCCAAGGTGGGCAATCGACGGGAGGCCAGGGAGGGCAGGGGAAGGGGGGCGCAGCCGGCCAAGGTGGCGGAGCGCCGCATTGCGGTGATGGTGTCAAGAACGGCTATGAGCAGTGTGATGACAAGGATCTCGGTGGCGCCACCTGCTCGTCGTTCCTGAGCGGGTATGAGGGCACGCTGAAGTGCTCGGGCACCTGCTACTTCGACCCATCCGGGTGCTACGTCCCCTGCTCTCCGAGCTGCGGCGGCAAGGAGTGCGGGAGCGACGGATGCGGCAGTGTCTGTGGCACCTGCGACGGCGACCAGACGTGCAAGAGCGGCTCGTGCGAGCTGTGCACGACGAGCTGCCCCTCTCTCAAGACACCGTCTCTTCCACCTGCGGTGCAGTGCACTCCGACGTCGAGCGACTGTTCCGGGTGCGGGCCGGCGAGCTGTGGCGGGCCGCGATTCGCAGTCACCTGCGGCGGGACCCCCGTGGGTACGGAGTATCCGAAGCCCGACATTCCTGGCTGCATGTGGAAGTACACCAACAACTTCTGCTGCCCCGCCGGCTGCACGCGATTCGACTACCTCGACAGCCTCTGCTCCGCCAAGGGGCTGCCGTCCACGGGACGGGCCTGCACGCTGGGCACTCCGTTGAGCGCGGGGTGCACGCAGCTTCCGGGGTATTCCGTGAGCGATTACGTCCCCGCGTGTTGCCCGCAGTAGCGCGCGCACCGGCCTGTCGAGGGCCTCGAAGCGCCCCCCTCTTCGCACGCGAGCACGACTCCGACCGGCGATGAACTGCAGCGAGTCCACCTCGGCAAGGCACGTGGCACGGTCGGTCGGGTTCAGCGGTCATGCGCGAGCCCCATCGGCGACGTGTCCTGGCCGTTGGATTCCGGTGGCGGCATCGGCCAATACAGCCATCCATGCTTGGACAGGAGGAAGACGGTGTCGAGCCTGGCTGCTGGCGTGGCGCCTGCGTGCAAGGGATGGCGTGACGCCGCACTGCTGTCAGAACATGATCGTGTCGCAGCCCCACACGGACTCGATGCACTCGCACTTCCTCAATACGGTTCCAGGCGGCGTGTGGTAGTAGCACTCAAAACCCACGTCCGGCACGGTGCAAGACGTGCCGTTGGCTGGAATCGGCTCCGGACACTGGCCCGTCCATTGTGGTGCCCCCACGATGTTGGTTGTCTTGCAGGTCCACTGCGTCCCGCCCACCGCGCACGTGCACCCGACGGCCTTGCCCGGTTCGGTCGGAGCGTTGGTGTAGCCGCAGTGCAGCTCGGCGCTGACCGGACCGCACGCCATGCCCGTCGCCGGCTGTGACACCGGGCAGCCATTCGGGTAGGTCGCCGGGGCCGCGTCGATGGCTGCGTCGGTGCCGGTGTCCTGCGCGACGTCCCACGCTGCGTCAGGGCCCGCGTCGAGGCATCCGATCGGAGCGCCCGGCACACACTGACCGCTCTCGCAGGCGTCGCCTACCGTGCACGGGTCGCCGTCATCGCATCCCCCGCATTGCAGTACCTTGCCGCAGCCGTCGTCGACTGCCCCGCAAGAAACGCCGAGCTGCGCACAGGTCTTCGGCAGGCATCCGCAGAGATTCGATATCCCGCTGCCACCGCACACTTCGGGCGACGAGCAGTTGCCGCACTCGAGCGTAGATGCGCAACCATCCGAGGCGATTCCGCAGCTCGCCTGCATCTGCGCGCAGGACTTGGGGGAGCAGGAGCCGGTCCCGCACTTGTTCGCGCCCGCGCCACCGCAGGTCTGTCCGATCTCGCAGGCGCCGCATTCGATCGCGCCTCCGCAGTGATCCGGCGCCTTGCCGCACGTCAATCCCATCTGGGCGCAGGTCCTGGCCTTGCACCCGCACTCGTTCTCCTTGCCGCCTCCGCCGCACGACGCGGGCGCGGGACAGCCCCCGCAGTCGAGGACGTCCGCGCACCCGTCGGATGCGAATCCGCACGACGCCCCGCTCTGCGCGCACGTGCGCATCTGGCATGGAGCGGTTCCGCACTTGTTCGCGCCGGCGCCGCCGCACGTCTGGCCGCCTTCGCACTGGCCACACTCGATCACCCCGTTGCATCCGTCGGGCGCGCGGCCGCAGGTCAGTCCCATCTGGGCGCAGGTCCGAGGCGTGCAAACCGGCCCGGCCTCAATAGCCACCTGTCCGTCGCTGCCGGCTTCCGGAACGCCTGCGTCGGGTCGAACCCATGCGGAGCCGGACTTCGAGTCGGAACAGCCGCCCCAGACGCCGAGCATCGACAGGGCGATCGCCGATCGCACGAACCACGACAGGGCCACGCGAGGAGCGCAGCGGTCTGCGGTGCGGGAGCTCGGGTTCCATTCCAGGGCACACCGATCCATGGGATCAGAGCTACATGTCCTGGTCGATTCGCGCAAGCCTCCGGGGGGGTGGTTTCCGTCACGCGCGAGGAGCCTGGCGATGCCGAGCTGACGGAGCAGGACGAGCACTGTCGCGAGCAAGCCAGGCAGGACAAGGCACGGGGAGGCTGGGGCCGTCGCTACCGGAGCCCGGGGCGGGAAGTGCAAAGCGCGGTGCTGTCCGACGGCGAGGACTGCGTGAGGGAGAGCACCGAGCGCGGCAGTATCCTCGACAAGAGTTGCGTGTCGTATCTGGGAGCGTGGTTGGCGTTGACGTGGGCCTACTCCCTTGTCCAGCGCGTCGGCCAGTCGGTGAACCTCTCCTCGTGCGCGACCCCGTCGATCTTCAACGTGCCGTCCGGCGTCCAGACCCACTTGCTCCCCAGGTACGTCGTGACGTATCCCTTGCCCGACTTCCTCCAAGCCAGCGCGAGCCCGCGCGGGCCTTTGGGCAGGGGATTCCCACCCGCCTCCGCGAGCAGGGCCTCGTAGACCCGGCACGCCTCGGCGGCCACACGTGGATCAGCGTGCTGCCGGAGAAGTCCGACCGCCTCCCAGTAGAAACGGTGGTCGTCTCCGCGGCCGATCCACTCGGCTCCGCGAATCCCGAACAGCAGCTCCTTCGTAGTCTTTCCCGGCTCCAGGTATCGGGGCAAGGTGAAGTCGACCGTCGTGATGCAAGCAGCGGTCACGATGTCGGAGACGATGCCCCGGACCGCAGGCTCAGGCGCCTCGATCTCGAGCTTGCGCAGGCCGGTCTCCGGCTCGTGAGTGTAGCGCAGCACCCCGGTCGG
>JAKLDZ010000341.1 GCA_022703255.1 Myxococcota bacterium
GACGGTCCGCATCACCGCGCGAGTCGTGGACCCGCTGACCGAGCCGTGCGCGCTCACGATCCTCCGCCTCGACCCCGGGTGGCAGTGGGTGCAGCTCCGCCCTCCGCTGGTCCCCGCGTGGTCGGACACGTCACGCGGACTCGCG
Source organism: Myxococcota bacterium (assembly GCA_022703255.1). Classification (GTDB taxonomy): domain Bacteria; phylum Myxococcota_A; class Polyangia; order Polyangiales; family Polyangiaceae; genus JACRCQ01. The sequence goes on from JAKLDZ010000341.1 coordinate 146, forward strand.
TGGATTGTGACGCCGTGCCATGACATCGAGTCCGTCGCCGCGCACGAGATAGGCCACCTGCTCGGCGCGGACCACTCCACCCTCACCCGCCACCCGCAGGCGTGCGTCTCCCACGGCAGCGCGGTGCAGGCGGCTTACCAGCAAGGGGCGACGCGATGACGCCGCGTATCCCTTCACGTTTCAGCGCCGGGCTCGGCTCGGCGGGAAGGACTGGCCGATGAAACTCCTACTCAGCATCACGATGACCCTCATGCTGTTGCTCATTTCCACCATGGCATGGGCGCAGGACGCGCCCCCGGTGCAGGTGCCATTCGACGCGACGGCGATCGCGCAGCTCATCGGCAGTGCGGGATTCGCCGCTGCGACGACTGCGCTCCTGCGCCGCGCGTGGCCTGCGATCGACGGCCTGTACGTCTGGCTCGTCGCTGGCGTCCTCGCGGTCGGCTCCGCTGTGCTCGCGCGCCACGCGGCTCAGGTGCCGCCGATCGTCAGCGAGATCGCCGGTCCCATCGTCGCGCTGATCGGCACGGTCGGCGCTGTGCAGCTCGCGCAGTCGATCGCGGCGAAGGGCGGGACATCGAAGACGATCACGGAGCGCTGACATGTCCCCCACCCTCGATGAGATCGTGCGCGAGCACGGAGAGCGCCTCGAGACGCTGGAGAGGGGGCACCTCGAGGTCATCGCCACGCTCGGCGCGCCCCCCGATCCGAGCCGTGGCACACCGGGGACCGGCATGGCCGGGACTCTCTCCCAGGTCGCAGTGGACGTGCGCGAGATCCTCGCACGCCGCGAGTGGCCGACTCGTCTCCTGCGGCTCGCGGGAATGGTGCTCGCCGTCGCTGTCCCACTGTCCGCTGCCCTGGTGTGGGCGGCTCAACATCTGAGGTATTCGCCATGAAATCGATCGCACTCGTCATCACCACCATGATCGCCGTCGCTGTCCCCGGCTGCGCCACGCGCGACGGACTCATCCCCGCCATGGCCGACGGCTCTCTCGCCGGCTGCGTCGAGTGGGCGCAGGCCAATCACGACGCCGAGATCGAGGCACTGTGCCGCGCTGGTCGTCCGCTGACCGAAGTACTCGACCTCTTCGCCGCGCGGCAGCGCCAGTCGCTCTCACGCGACGCGGGGGCAGAGTGACCCGCCACGACGACGCACGAGACGCCGCGCTATGGCGCGCTGCTCGTGACCTCGCACGGCTGCACGGCTCTGTCTGGCTCCTCGACCGTCTCGATACCGCGCTCGTCGCAGTCGGCGGGGAGAGACAGACCAGCGAGGCGACGACACTGGACGACGCGATGTTTCGCATCGCGAATCGCCTGGGTCTCGACGCTTCTCCGCCCACCCTCACGCGCGACACGATCCCCACCGTGCCCCAGTACGACTCAGACGAGGGGGGACCATGATCCGCGGCCTCGGTCTCCTCGACGACGCGCCCGACGTGCTCGGCACCGACTCGCTCGAGGAGCTGCTCGGCGCGTCTGTCAGCGGCGACCCGTGCATCGACCGCACGCCCCTGCTCGCGGGGGAGACGATGCTGGACCAGGGGCAGACGGGGAGCTGCGTCCGTCACGCCGTTGCGCGCGCGATCCAGATCCATGCGCGTGTGCACCTCGACCCGTCCTACGCCCTCCCGTCTCCGCGCTACCTGACGGCGGTGACACGCGCGCTGCTCGGCCCCGCGTGGTCCTGGGACGGTACGACCATCGGCGCCGTGCTCGAGGCCGCGGACTACTCGGGCATCTGCCGCGAGTCGGACTGTCCGTGGTCCCCTGACGAGGACGGGCAGCTCTACCTCGATCAGGCGCAGATCGCGCTCGACCACCGGAAGGTGCGTGGACACCGGATCGCTGCCGATGGCGAGCGGCGGATCGCCGACCTCGAAGCCGCGTGGATCGTCGGCGCTGGGATCGTAGTGGGGACTGACGTCGACGCGCGCTTCGGCTGCTGGGACTCGGACGCCGTATGGACGCAGACGGGGCCGCGCGAGGGGGGCCACGCGCAGGCCGTGATCGCTCGTCGTCCGGGGGCGTGGCTGCTCGCAGGCTCGTACGGCCCGCACTGGGCTGCGGGCGGGATGATCTGGGTGAGCGATGCCCAGATAGCATCGGAGAGGACACGATCGGTATGGGTACTCGACACCGTCCCACGCTGGCGCTGACGCTGGCGCTCTGGCTCTCCGTCATGCGGACCGGTCCGCTGCGACGCAGATGGCGCGGGCGTGCCCGCGATGCCTCCCTCGTGCTCTGCGCAGCGCTCGCCATGGGCTGCGGCGACACCGTGCAGCTCCCCATCACGCCGCTGCACGTGGACGATCTCACGGCGTACGGAGAGGAGCACTGCCCCGAGCAGTGCGCGCGGCTCTCGACACTCGGCTGCCCCGAGGCGCTACCCACCGCCGGGGGCATCCCGTGCGAGGAGTCGTGCTCGCTGCTGCTCGTGCGGGGGATCTGGACGCCCGACGACGTCGCATGCGTGTCGAGCGCCACGACGACGGAGCGCGTGCGGCTGTGCAGGGTGAGGTGCAGGCCGTGACCCTCCTCGACCTGTCGATCGTCGCTGGCGCCGTCGTGCTGCTGATCATCGCTGCTCGGTGGGGGGACCTGTGATCGACGCCCTCGCCGACCACCTGCGCGAGCACGGCGTGCGCTCGACTCCGCCTGCTCCCATCATGCCCGCGATCGGTCGCGTCCGCGCTCGACTCGCGGTCCTGTCGCGCCGGCTGCAGCGCCACCATGCGCCGGGGCCCACGCGGCAGATCGTCTGTGAGGTCTGCGGCGGGCTGGCAAATCGCAGCCCAAAAGCGCGCTACTGCTCGCCCGCGTGCAAGCGGATCGCGCGGGGCATGCGGGGTGCGGCGTGACCACGCTCCCCGCGTGGCTCCAGGCTCTGCACGCTCGCTCTCCCGGCGAGACCCCCGGCGACCACTGTGCGCGCATCGTGCGGGCGGTGGCGGGTTGCTCGCTGGACCACCTGCCGGACAAGCTGGCAGATATCTACCTGCTGCAGGAGCCGGATCGGGATACCGCCGTCGAGGTGTCGCGTCTCGCAACGAACTGCGGGACCTCGATGCGGGCGGTGTACGCGCTCGCTGGCTGCACGCACACCCTCATCACGCGCCCCTACCGTATCGGGACAGCGGTGGCGTGGGTACTCGGTGCCGCGACGGAGCTCGGGGCGCTGCTCCCGGCGTCGTCGTGGCGGAAGTGCGGGCCGGGGTGGGGGCTGTGGTACGGCACGCCGGCGGCCAAGGGCAAGTCGCCGCGAAATGACGACCACATGGAGTGGTGCTTGGCTGTGCCTGACGAGCACGGGGTAGCTCTGCATGGCGGCGGTGGTCGAGCCAGGAACGCGATCACGATCGGCGGGCCGGGGACCATTTTGTGGAGCACGGGCAAGCCACTGCGGGGAGTGATCGACCCGGAGCGGATGATGGCGGGCTAGGCATACCAGCGGGTGAAGTCCAGATCGCTCGACTTGAGAGCTTCCTCAGCAAGCTCTGCCGCGTTCGTCGCGCCTGCCGCAATCGCATCCAAAACATCCTCTCGCAACGCGTCTTCTTTTATGTGTGCCAATTCGTTGTCCATGTCCGACCAGAACGCACCCCTCGGCGCCGTCGTGCTCGCACGAGCGGCAGGGGGCGAGGCGGGGTGGGTGGGATCAGCCCTCGTCGCCGTCCCGTTGTACGACCACGAAGTCGTACTCTGTGTCCTCAGAGCGAGGCCCGAACTGATAGACCGTCCCTCCTTGGTATCGATCCCAGCTAGACGCTCCGCGCAGGGATGAGTGCCCGAGCATGCGCGCTGCCGCGCGCCTAGCATCGCGCTCATTTGCGTGGCGTTCCTCCGCGTACGGGTGGCGTGCCGGGTGTTCGCGGCCGTTGAAGACCGAAACAGTGAACATCGTCGTCATTTTCAGTTCCTCCTACGCCCTCAAGCCCCTGCCCCGTGAGGGGTGAGGGGCGAGGCGGGGCGGGTGGGGGTTACTCTTCCTCGACCGTACCCTCGAAAGGTCCGGCGACTTCCGCCGCTTCGGCGGCGCCGGCGTACCCGGCATCTCGCGCCATCGCGTCGAGCGCTTCTTCGGTGGTCGCGGCGGTGTAGGTGCCCATGTCAACGCCTGCGCTGCTGACGATGCGGTAGGTCTTGTTCGTGGTCGTCATGGTCATATCCTCCGTTGTGCTGACATCCTACCCTATTGCACTCTATGTGCCAGCGCTGGCATAGCGGCAAACACCGCTGTTTTCGCGTGGTTAGCCCCAATCCGCACCGGCCCAACCACGACAGTCGTGTCATACTGAACACGGCAGATTTGCAGAAACCGCTAGGTTTTCGCTGGTTGATGCTATGACATAGCTGTCATACCTGAACACCGCCAACGGGGCCTCGCTGCGCGAAAACCAGCCGTTTTCGGCTGCAAACGCTCCGATCGTGGGGTATGACAAACCTGTCATGGTCTACCCCTTGGCCCGCAGGTCAGAGGCGATCCTCGCCAGCTCAGGGTCCTCGCCCAGCCAGCGGAAGAGGGCGCGGCTCGACACCCCGAGCGCGCGGGCGGTGCGCGTGATGTTGCCGCGCTGCTCGCGTAGGACGGACTCGATTCGGGAGACCGCGGCGGCCCTCAGTAGCGGGTCACCGGAGCGGAGGCACGCGCGCAGGGCGCCCGATAGCGGTGTGGTGGTCATGTCTCTCCTAGTATGCACAGCCCTCGCCACTATGTCTCGTCTGACACAGCCCAGTATGGGGCGGTCATCCCGTCGCCCTCCTCGCTCGCAGCCTGCGCTGTCTCGCAGCGGCAAGCGCTCGCCTGTGCGGCACCTGGCAGGCGGCACACCGGAGAGCGTGGCGCGTGGTCGCTGGTGCCCCGCAGTCGATGCAGGCCGGCAGCGTGTGACGCGCCCAGTAGTGCCTGAGCGCCCACGCGGCCCGTCTACGCCGCCGGCAGCGAGGACAGTACGTCGCACGCTCCCCGCAGCGAGGGGCTCCGCACTGGGCACACGGTGCATAGTAGTCGCCCATCACGCCCTCCTCTTCCTGCGCCGGATGATCGCCGCACGCTGGCGCATCGACCGAGCGACCGCGGCGAGGTGACAGCGGATCTCGAGGCGGTCCACCGTCTCCGTGTCGGCAGCGAGGTACTCCACCCACCGGGCCGCGATCTCCCACGCGGTCGCCTTGTCCGAGGTCGTCGGCAGCGGTCTCATGCTCCCATCCCCGGCAGGCTCCCCTGCCCGTGTCCCCGGTGCTGTGCCGCATGCGGGCACGTGGCGAAGTGGCTCGTGTGCGTCCCGGTCCCGGGCTCGACGTAGCGCGCGAGCAACTCGCCGTCGGGCTGGCGCTCGAGGGTGAGATTGCCCCTCGACGATTCGCGCGCATCGACGGGCATCTTCTTCCCGGTCGTGGTGACGCACCAGATCACTGGCGCCCCGCAGCTCTTGCAGGTGGCAATCGAGGTCATCGGTCGGCGCCTCTCTTCCTCACGATCTGCTTCAGCGACTTGCGCGTGTCGGTCATGCGCGCGGCGATATGCTCCGGGTTGCAGTCGCCCAGCTCGAGCTTCCCAACGTCGATCAGGTCCGCGATCTGCTCGATGAGGCTGTCCGCGTCCTCGCAGTCGTCGATGTTCCGCGCGTTGACGATGAGGCGGATGCTGTAGATGCGTCTCATCGAAGTTGCTCCCTCACTTGGCGCTCGATGTCTTCAGGCACGGTCCAGAGGCCGAGCATCCCCGCGCACGGGACTGGATCTCGCAACGGCCGGACGTCGTAGAGCACGATGCCGTGCTGCTCCTGGTCCCACCATGAGAGCGTCTCGAGCGGGTAGGGCCGCCGAACGCTGCGCGGTTCGAGGCAATCGACGACCGTTGCGACCCCCACGATTGCTCCCCTCGTGAGCTCGCGGAACGGCGGCAGTTCGATCCCCGGGAAGAATGACCGCAGCATGTCGGCGACGTCCAGGTACTCGTTCCGAGTCATCCCCTTCGCGGCCTGAATGGCGAGCTCGCCCCGGTATTTCGGCTGGCACCAGTTGCGCCGGTTCTCGATCGGCTTGTGTTTTTCCGCGATGAGATACGCCCAAGGCTGGCGGATGCTGAGGGCCTTCACGGTGCACCGTCCTTCCCCACCCGCCCTTCCAGCCCCTCGATCCTGGCTCGCAGGCTCGAGACGTACGCGATCACCGCGTCCTTCCCCGACAGACCCGCCAGCCCGACCTCCTCCGGCAGCGTCTCCCACAGGGCCTCCCACGCCGCGGCCTGCTGCCAGACCGAGGCGGTCGGCGTCCCCTCGGGTGTCACGTGCCTCGCGTGCGCAACGTCCTCGTCCTCGTCGTCGCTCTGATCCTCCTCCTGCTCCTCGTGCCCACCCTCTGGCGGGTCGAGTGGAAGGTCCGGAAACCGGCGATATCCCATTGATGCGGTCCATTTCATGCCATCCTCCGTGTGCTATGCGCGCGGCTCCCAGTGCGGCCACTCCGGGTATGCGCACCCGTCGCATGCGTCACAGTCTGAGCCGCCACCGTCGTGTGCGCACCCCATACACCCGCGCTCTGCGCGGACCAGCGGCGAGACGGAGACGCCCAC
>JAKLDZ010000342.1 GCA_022703255.1 Myxococcota bacterium
CTTCTCGCGCAGGGTCTGGATCCCGGAGACCACCTTGAACACCGCATGGCGGCTGTGCTCCCAACCGTCCTTGCACTTCGCGCCGTGCGCAGCGTCGGGGCCGGCCTTGTCCCGGCACTCCTCCGGCTCTTCGCCCTTGCGGTCCTCTCCGTAGCCCTCCGCGGTGAGACGGTCCTCTTCGATGCCCCGCTCGGTGAACCACGCGCGAATCGCCTTGGCGCGCTTCTTCGAGAGCTCGAGGTTGTACCGGTCGTCTCCGCGCGAGTCGGCGTGTCCCTCGACGTGGACCTTCACCTCCGGATGGTCCTTCAGAATCTTCAGCAGCGCTTCGAGGGTGTCAAACGTGTGCTGTCCCTTGAGCTGGGCCTTGTTGTACTCGAAGTCGATCGGCTCCTTGCCGTAGTCGAGCTCGTCGTTCTTCAGCTTGATCCCCTCGGTGACCTCGACGTCGTCTCCCTCCTTGGCGTCGGTGGTCACCTCCGCCTTCGCCTTCGTGTCTCCGGCCGTGTCGATGCGACCCGAGGCCGCCCCGTGGACATTGCAGCCGAGCAGGAGCGTGGAGGTCAGGACCCCAGCAAGGCTCAGAAGGTGCAAGCAAGGCATTGCGCAGGTGACAAGTCTCATGGCTGCTCTCTTGGAAAGGGTATCGTGACAAGGGGCAGTGCGAGCGGTGATATCGGCCTCGTGGTCCGGGCTGCGCGGAATCGAGTATTTGCTCCAGCCTTCATGTTTTGCACTGCACCGCAAGGCGCCCCGGGGACGGCAGACCCGCATGCTGCACGCCGGCAAGGACGGTACACCCGTTCACGGGGCGAGGAAAGCGCATCTTCGAGGGGGCGAGAGGCTGCGGGGCGCGGGATCCATGTATGCGACGGGACACGATTCGGATACCGTTCGCGATCGATGGTTGCCACGAAAACCCGAGCTTGCTGCACCATGGGCTGGTTGATCGCTGCTGCCTTCACGCTGGTCAGCCCCGACGTGACGGCGGGGCCCTCTCCGCAGGACAAGGCCGCGGCCCGCTCGTTGTTCGATCAGGGGCGGGCCCTGGTCAAGTCCGGCAAGTACGAGCAGGCGTGCCCCAAGTTCGAGGAGAGCTACAAGCTCGAGCCCGGCATCGGGGCCGCGTTCAACCTCGCCGACTGCCACGAGCACATCGGCAAGACCGCCAGCGCCTGGTCGGGCTTCCTCGAGGCCGCGTCGCTCTCCAAGATCGAAGGCCAGGCGCAACGCGAGAAGGTGGCACGCGAGCGTGCCAAGGCCCTCGAGCCGCGCCTGTCTCGCCTCGTCATCGAGGTCGCGAGACCGAGCGAGGTGCAAGGGCTCGAGGTGCGTCGCGACGGCACACCGATCGGCAAGGGGGTGTGGGGACAGGGGGTCCCGGTGGATCCGGGGGAGCACGCGGTGGAGGCCACGGCGCCGGACCGCAAGCCCTGGCGCACGACGGTGGTGCTGGCAGGGGACGGCGCGAGCGTCACGGTGACAGTCCCGGCGCTGGCGCCGGAGCATGAGGCTGCGCCCGCACCGGTCGCGCCGCCGAAGGAGCCGTCGCCGCCTGCATCGCGCGAGGATCCTTCGACCGGCTCGGGACGGCGTACCGCGGGGCTCATCACCGCGGGGGTGGGGCTGGTGAGTCTCGGTGTGGCCGGCGTGTTCGCGTTGCAGACGCGTTCCAAGGTGTCCGACGCGGAGGCCTGGTGTGACGGTGCGAACTGCAGGGATCCTCGAGGTGTGGACCTGCACGACGAGGCCAAGGGCACGGCGGATCTGGCGACGGTGTTCGGCATCGTCGGGGTCGCCGCGGTCGCGGGGGGCACGGTGCTGTACCTGACCGCTCCGCGCAAGAGTGCAGAGCCCGCAGCGCGCGGGTCCACGACCTGGGTGGCGGGGCCGATGAGCCTCGCCGTGCGCGGTGTCTGGTAGGAGCCTTCGGGCCCGTCGCAGGAAAGCGCGAACGTGAGAACATCTTCCTTCATATTGGTTCCGATCGCCGCACTCGCTGCGTCGATGTCGTGGTTCGGTTGTCGCGGAATCCTCGGCGTGGAAGACGCTGTGCTGAATCCCACTGGCGAGGACTCCGGCGCCCCCTCCGACGCGGCCTCGGATACCAGCGCGGACAGCGCCCAGCCCGTCGATGCGGAGGCCGGAATCGAGGCCCAGGCGGATACGGCGCCGCCGGATGCGAGCTCCGAGGAGATCGCCGACACCGGTCCCGACGCGTCGCCTCTAAGCAAGCTGACGTGCAAGCTCGTGCTCCCGCAGCACTGGAAGCTGTACGAGGCCTCCGGTCCGGCGTTCTTCCTCGACAATGTGTACGGCGACTCGCTTCCTTCCCGGAACCAGATGCGCGTGGTCATCGAGCAGGAGGGGACGGTCAGCAGAACGCACTATGTCAGCACCGTCGGTCCCGCTGCAGAGCCAGACGCCGCTGCGCTGTGGATGAGCACGCTGAATTACACGCACTACGGAGCGAGGCTTCACGGCGCCATCACCACGGAGGATCCGCCCGGGAACTCGGTGGCTCTGTTGAGCTGGCGCGATCAGAACAACCCGCCAACCGAGCAGTACAACTTCTATCCCGCGCGGATTCCGGCCGACTTCCCCGCGGTGGAAAACACCGTCGATCCTCCCATCTTCATGTCCTCTGCGGTTGGGTACCTGGAGGTCACGTCGGTCAAGATGGCGGTGGATGGCACGAAGGTGCACTTCGTGGCGAACTACAGCCTCGACCAGATGCACTATGCGTGGATTCCTCCGTACATCACGCTGGCCAGCAGCGATGTTGCCGCGGAGGTCGCCCTGACGCAGATGGTGCGGATCGGTACGGACAACCACGTCTTCGTCGCGGGCGGGGCCAAGGGGCCGGAGCAATACGTGGTGAACGACCTCGCGGCGCCCCCCATCGACCCCAACTACTTCGCCTCGCAAGGCGTCGAAATGCTCGCCGCCTCGCGCAGCTCCGGCGGTTCCCTGAACGTTGCCTTGCGCGACGTCGTCCACGACATCCTCTACCTGGGACAGCTCAACCCTGCGGCCGCCAAGAAGCTCCAACTGAGCTACCTGAAGGCGTTCCCGATTGCGTCGATCACCACGAATCCGATCCCCACCGCCAAGGTGGCCTGGATCGGGGACGAGCTCGTGATGATCGGCCCCACGACCGATGACGGGAGCCTGTCGATCCTGTGGCTCGACATGCTGGGGCGGGTGAGGGCCGAGGGACCGCTTGGGAACGGCTCCGGGGGCAAGGTGTGGAAGGTGCTCGCCGCGAGACAGAGCTTCCAGGCCGACTCCGCGGAGGTCCACGTGGCGTGGACCGAGCGCACGCAGCTGGAAGCCGGCCCCTTGCTGGACATCGTCTGGTACAATCAGATCCGCTGTGATTCCAACTCACCCTGAATGAGCGCGCCGCCGCCGCGCGAGCATCCCTGCCAGCAGCGCCCCGAGCGCCCATGCGCCGGGACCCTGCGCAGCCCCTCCCACGGTTCCGCACGAGCAGCCATCGTCCTCCGCGTCCCATGCCTGCCCCGGATCCGTTGGCCCGGACCCGTCCAATGCCCCAGAATCCTGCAGCCCGGGCGCTCCGTCCGCGACCGCGTCGGGGCCACTCTCGGTTCCCCCGTCGGTGCCGGTCTCGACCGTGCTGGGATCGTAGAGCATCTCGACTTGAATGGTGTCTCCCGGCCCGATGTCCGAGAGCCACGCGTCGTCGCCCACGGTGTATCCCGAAAACGAAGTGCCCTTGGGCACCGCGAGCCGGCGCAGGCCACCGGATTCGACGGTGACCGAGGCGAGGCGGACGGGCGACTGCAGGTTCTTGTCGAGGACATAGGTCCCGTCGAGGGTCTGCGGGTTGATCAGCGCGGTCTTCGTGGTGAGCTCGCCCGCCGCGGAGTCCACGGTTTGCAGCTTGATTCGGCCGGTCAGGACCTCCGAGCCCGTGAGCTGGAGTCGAAGTCCGGCGCCCAGACTCTCCGCCTTGCCGATCCAGTACATCGCCGAGTGCCTGTCGTTGTAGATACGAATGGACTTGCCTTCGAGCCCCTCGGGCGACAGCCCCTCTCCGGTGACGGTGAGCGTTCGCGTGTTGTAGTCCACCGACTCGACCGTCCCGTGCCGCGTCCCCGGCAGGGCGATCGTCTCGGCTCCGTACTTCAGGTTCGTTCCCCCCGCGGCCACCAGCATGGTTTCGCCCCCGGACTCCGATACCAGCACCGTGGTCGCGTCGGTGCTCAAGGTCGAACCCAAGGAGTATTGATCGTGGTCCATATAGGCCGTGAGGAGCGTGTCGATCGCGCCGTCGGTACGGAAGACCCTGGCTCCGACCACGCGGTCGGCGCCTTTTCCGAACGAAGGGTCGGAGAGCTCTTCGATGTGATCGATCACGGGTGAGGCGGAGAGGGGTTCCCAGACGGTCAGGAAGACGTCGCCGTCGGCGGCCGGGGTTCTGCGGAGCAGCACGTACTTGAGGACGGTCGGGATCTTCTGGGTAGGGGAGACGTAGGCATCGGCGACGATGACCTCTTGGGCGCCGGCGGGGGGGACATGGAGGCGGAGGCTCGAGCCGGCGGGGGAGGCGAGCTTCCAGTCGGCGATGACGGTGGTGGAAGGGGTGACCTTCTGCCAGTTGAACAGGTGTTGGAGGCCGCTTCCTTTGTATCCCGAAAACCCGCCCGTGTATCCCGGTGCGCCGAGGACGGGGTCGTCGTAGATCTCTCCGAGCTCGACGTCCTTGCCGGCGAGGGTTCCTTGCGTGACGGGGGCGGGCAGGGTGGCGCCGTGCAGCTCGAACGATCCTTCCTGGGCGTGGAAGCCGAGGTTGTAGCTCTTGGTCCCGCCGCGCACGCGGAACACGTCGAGGATGTAGCCCTTGTCTGCGCCGATGTCGCGGAGCAGCAGCGTGCGACGGTATCGGTCGCATTGCGGATAGGTGGTGCCGCCGCCGTTGAGCGTGTCGACGACATGGAGCTGCTTGCCGTGGTGGATGCGGTAGAGCGGCACGGAGTCGTTGGCGCTCTGCTTCTGGTCATCGACGAGCAGGGTGTTGTGGGAAATGGTGTGAGTGGACCAGGTGTAGATCCCCGGGACGTAGTTGTTCATGAAGTCCGGGTAGCCGAGGTCCGGTGACAGGCGGGCTCCGGCGCCGTACAGCTCGACGCCGAGGCGGTCGTAATGGTAGTGGCTCCCCCAGGCGCCGTAGAAGAGGGAGGCTGCGATGGAGTCGGTGCGATTGGAGACGAAGCTGATTCCGTAGCCGTCGAGGAAGCGGCTTTGCGCACCGGAGGAATAGGAGGCGGCGAGCTGGGTCGCCTCTGCGGCCTTGGGGGGGTAGAAGAGGTCCTCGAAGGATTCGTAATCAGTGACCTTGCCCGCGGCGGAGGTGAACCAGGCGAAGGCCATCTCGGGGGTGCCGAGCTTGCGGAAGGCGTCCTTGTAGGTGGCCTTCGAGGGCAGCGTGGCCTTGGCGGTGATTCCCCCGGAATCCCCTGCGTTCGGCGAGAACCCTCCCAGCGAAATCAGCGCCAGGGGGGAGCGCAGCATCGCGCGGAACTTCTCCTCGTCGTACAGATCGCGGCCCGCGAGGGCCAGAGGCCGCGCCATCTCCGCGAAGCTGTCCACCCACAGGAAGGAATACCCGAGCCCGTTCTCGTAGGCGATGCCGTCCTTGCGCACGAAGTTGTGGAATGCGTAGTCGAGCCCCTCGTCGGCCTGCGCCCCGCCAGTGGCCGAAAAGAGCTGCTGCAGCAGATTCCCCTGGGTCACGCTCTCGCGCACCACCGCGGAGTACACCAGGGCGTTCTGGTGCATGCCGAAATTGCCGCGGATCTCCGCCGTGCCCACCGAGTCGATCCCCTCTTCGAGGAGATTGGCCTCGATGTTCTTTCGCACCTCGGGGGCCGCCCGCCACGGGAGATCCAACGCTCCGGCACCCACCAGCGCAGGGAACACCAGGTCGTAGGCCACCGCGAGGTCCTGAAGGATCCCGGTCTCCCAGATGGCGTTGACCAGCTTCCCCTTGTAGTTGCCGTTCTGCAGCTCACCGTAGCGCGATTGCAGCGCATGGGTCATCGACGGGTAGAGCTCGGCGATCCGGTCGAGCATGGCGATCGCCTTGCGGGCATAGGCGGTGTTGCCGGTCAGGGCGAAGGCCTTGGCGAGGGTGCCGACGGCGGGGATCCAGGTGTTGCGCCAGTTCCAGTGCACCGCATACCCGACCATCCATCGCTTCTCGTTGTCGGGTGCGAGCCATCCTCTGCCCGGATCCACGTATTGCCCCGTGAGCAGCGTGTGGTCCGTGAAGTTGCTCGCGTAGTAGGCGGCGAAGTCGTTGCTTGGATAGGTTTCGCCCCCCTCCGGGCAGGTGATCGTGAAGGGGTGCTCCCGATCGAGCTTCCAGGGATAGGTACCGTGCTTGAAGATGTCCTTGCCATGCACCGGGCAGCCGTTGATCGAGTCGTTGAACGACCGCGGCACCCTCCAGTCGGGGAGCAGCGCGCGGAGCTCCTCGTCGGTCTTGGTGACCCAGTAGGCGGCGTTCTTCTCGAGCGCGGCGAGGATCGCAGCCGCCGCCGGATCGCTCGCGCACAACGCGCGTGCCTGATCGATCTGCTGTTGCGTGTACAGGCGCGAGGCCGTCTTCAGCGGGTACTTCGGCGTGTTCGGCGACAGCGTCCCGGCCTCGGCGGCAATGCCAACCA
>JAKLDZ010000343.1 GCA_022703255.1 Myxococcota bacterium
TGTGGCCCGGCAAGGTCAACAACCACACGACGAGTACGGGGCAGTGGGAAGTCGACCCGGACTGCACATCGGGAGCGGAGCTTCACGACGCGGAGTACTGTGCGAAGTTCTATCCGGACGCGCTCTACTCGGTGCAACTCCCGGTGGTCTCGCCTGGCACGAAGATGTTCTACTCGGCGGGATGCACGATTCCCGCACCTAGTGGCGGATACGACGAGTATGCCTGCGTCGTGTGCGTGCCGTAGACCACTCGCGACCCCATTCCGATTCCGCTCGCACGACGATGCGTGCCACCCGCGCACGACGATGCCGGCGGTGGGGCGGCGCGCCCAGCGCACTTCGCTCCTCTTCGCATCGCCCTGCTCCGTGGCACGGGATCTGCTGACTGCCCCGCGAGGCCGGCGGGATGACACACGCTGGCGCAATCTCACGGAACCTGCGAAGGTGTGATGATGAACGCACGAACGAATGTCGAGTGCATTCTGGCTGCGATCGCGCTCCTGTCAGGGTGCGGCGGAAGCGTCGAGACCTCGTCGTCCGTTGATCCCGGCACCCAGCCTGGGGACCTTCCCGACGCCCAGGGGGGTGACGGTGGCACCGATACCGACGGGGCGACCGCACAGCCCGATTGCGGCGCGACCTTCTGCGTCGATTGCGCCTGCAGTTGTCCCGACGGCGTCCAGAAACCCTATGGCGGGTGCTTCGACGGTTGCGACACCGTGCCGGAGACCATCCTGAGCTGCACCGCGGACTGCTCCGAGATCTGCGGCCCGAGCATGCAGCCGTGCTCGAGTGGCAACGAGTGTGCTGCGGGTTACGAGTGCTACTCGTTCCAGCAGTGCAGCACGTGCGAGCCCAAGGGATTCTGCATGCCCTCCCCGTGCGATCCCGATGGCTGCTACACCAGCGGGGAGTGCGGCGCAGGCTCGTTCTGCAACGGCGGGAACCCCAACGGGGCCGTTCAGGGACAGTGCCTGCCGCAGCCCGCCGCGGGCCAGTGCTGGAAAGACTCGGATTGCCCCGAATCGGCTACGTGCGAGGGCGCGTCGAGCTGCCCCGTCTGCCAGCCGTGCAACGCTCCGACCCTGCCCGGCACCTGCAAGGCGGCTCCCGGTCAGGAGACTGTCGTGCTGTGGATCGACGGCACCGTGTACTTCGACCAGGAGCTGATCGCGCCGATCTGGTTCAACTTCCGGAGCACCGCGGCCTACCTCCCCGGCTGTGCGACCTACGACATCGAAGTGCTCGCCAACGGAGGCTGGGTGAACAAGGGCCCCAACGTCATGTGCGGTTGGGAGGGAGTCGCGGTCAAGGTCCCCGCGGGCGGCGCCTACGAAACCCATGTCGCCCAGATCGACATCGATGCCTGGAGCTATCCGAAGTTCAGACTGCGGGGTTACTGGTACGAGGGGTGTCAGGACGGACTGCCCATCAGCGCGGCGCAGTGCACGGCCGCGCACGAGGTGCTCTCGCGCGAGTTCGTGGTTCAATACAAGCCACTCTGAAGACGGGCGAGCTCCGACCCGAGTCCTTGGGATTGCCCATCCGGCATTCGCGATCGGTCCAGTCGCCCCGCACCGAGAAGCTCATCGAAACGCGCCGGTCGATCCTGCCGACGCGTCGATGAACCGCACCGTGCTCACCTGTTGCTGCGCCATGTACGCCAAGGCATCGAGCTGCCCCACGTAGAACTCCGTGTAGCCGCACGTCGCGCACGTGAATGACTGCAACTGCCCCACGAACCTCCCATGCTCCTGCGCACCGAACAGCCCTCGCTGACCGGTCGGCAGGTACGCCGCCGCGACCGTCAAAGGCTCCTCGCGGTTGATGCTGTCGTGGGCCGGCACCGTGCACTCCCCGACCTCATAGAATTTGCGCCCCTGGCACTTCGGGCATGTCAGCGAGTTTCGCATGGCGTAGCTCCTCGGCTCATGTCGTCGCCGAACGAGACTACCAGAAGGGGGGGTGAGATGGGGGAGAACCAGGGACCGGATCAGTCCCAGCGGCTCGACAGGTGCAACGTCCAGGTCACGATCTTCGGCGCGCCGCTTCCCTTGACTTGCAGGGTCCAGCGCCCGTTCACCTGATCGTCACGGGAGTTGCCTTCGACCGAAATGCCCTGCGCGAGGCCGTCCTTCGTGCAAGGCGCGGTGGCGGGACTGCACACGATCGCTGCCACGCCGTTCGGATCCGTCAACTGGAGCGTCAGCTTCGAAGGATCGTTCTTGTTCAGCTTCCCGCTGACCACGATGTCCACCGGCACCGTCGCCTGCCCGTAGACAACGACGTTGCTCGTGGTGCCATAGGTCTTTGCGTTGGTGAACTCGGCGAGCATCCAGGAGGGCACGCACCAGCCCTCGTCACCCATCGAGAGCCCGATGCACCCGAGTCCTTCGCCGCACGGCTGCACCGCGGTGCACGTCGCTCCCTCGCCCTCGACCGGGGACGTGGAGTGGCACTTGCCGAGCTTGGTCGAGCCGTCCGACGGGATTCCCGTGCAGGCGTAGCCGTCGAGGCAGTCCGCCGTCGTGTGGCAGTCCTCGGGAATCCACACGCACTGCGAATCGACGCACTGCGCGAAGCCGGGGACGGCGTCGTGCACCCACTGGTTCTCAGGCAGGGAGCACTCGCTCGCATCGGAGCAGAAGCCGTAGGGTTGGCAGATGCCGGAGCCGCCAATCACGCCCGCGGGCGGCAGGCCATGACACCAACTGCCGGCCGTGTCGCAACTGAAGCCGATGCTCGGCCCGCAGGCTTCGCCCATCCTGTGCACGCGCGCGACCGCCGCGCACATGTCCCAGGCGATCAGCCCGTCGGCGTACCAGCCCTCGGACCGGGAGCCGACGTACTGGCAACGGGGTGTGAGGCCTTCGCAATCGGCATGGCGAATGAGCTTGTTCGTGTCTGCCCAGCGCCAGCCTTCCTTGGCGGTGCCGACCTTGGTGCAGATGGGGCGGTGCGAGGCGAGCGCCTGCTCCGAGGAGACGGGCTCCGAGATGTCCTGGTCGGCCGAAGTCGAATAGGCGCAGCCGGACAGGGAGGCGGCGATGGCGGCCAGTCCGACAAGTTGAATGCAAGCAGCTTTCATGTTGACTCGTTCCTGTTGGGCCCCGGGCCACTGCCTCGGGGCAGGGGACGGGCTGCATACATCCGACTACATTTCGAATCAACCCCCAATCGCCCCGCCTCGCCGATCCCTTCGCGATCCCACGCGAACCGCGCTCGCTCCACGACGCACGGAGGATCAGCGCCCTGGAAACCGACGACCCGGGCCTGTCAGCGGATGTTGGAAATGATGCCGGATGCGGTGTCGTGCAGTCGCTTGGCGATGTTGGAGACGATCTGGACCAACTGCGTGTGCCGCTCGAGCAGGTTCTGCAGGTCGATCTGAGCCGTCTGCCCCACGTCCCCGAGGGCCTGCTGCTGCTTGTCCAACTGGTCGATCGCCGCATCCATCTGAGCCACCGTCAGCGTTCGCGTCACCCGCGAGGCCACCGCAGGAGCTCCCTTGGTGAACGTCGCCGTCAACACCGCGTGCGCCACGGGATGCGGTGTCGGGTTCGCGCTCCTCGCCTCCCGCAACGCGCGCACCTCGGCGGCGACCTCTCGGCGTTGCTCATTGTGGAACCGGACCCGATCGGCCGCGACCGCCACGGCCGGATACTGCTCGATGACCCCCTGACGGATGAGCCACCGCTCGAGTGAAACGCTGTTGGCCTTGGTCGCCGCGGTGAAGTAGCCCGCGGAGAACGCCGCCCAACGATCCATCGCACCCCGGGTGTCCCCGGCCCGCAGCATCGTCGCGATAGCGTCGAGTTGTGTACGCTGGACGGTCGTGAGCCCGGGCGGCAGCGTCGTGGTCTCGGCGGAAGCGACGACGGTCGCGCGGTCCACAGGATCGACGGCCCATGCGGTGGCACTAGCGGCAATCCACGCGGCCGCCAATGCGGCCATCAGCATCTTCATGGTTCGCATGTCAGCTCTCCCCTTGCCGGGGCTTGGGCAGGCCACCGGCTTCGGCCCTGGGACGTACCATGCAGAGGGGAGGGGTTCAAGGAGCGCCGAGGGAGGCGCTTCGGGTTACGAAGAGTTGCGACGACGGAAGGCGCAGGCCAGGGCGATCGCGATCAGCCCCCAGAGAGTTGCCCGGGACCCGGAGGTCGTGCCCGCTGTCCTGCAGCCGCAACCCTCCGACGCGTCGCCCGACGCCGCCCATCCAGCGTCCGCTGCCGCGTCGCTTGGGGCTGCCCCATCGGTCACCGACGCTCCGTCCTGCGCGCTCGCTTCCTTTTCCGGAACGACATCGGCCGCTGCGTCGGCAGCCGCGTCGGGCGGTGGGGCCGCGTCGGGAGGCGGAGAAGCATCCACCGGAGGCGCGGCATCCGGCGGCGGGCCCGCATCGACCGGGGGAGGGGTGACCGAGGCACGGCTCCAGATGAAGCAATGGACCGTGTTGAGGCTCGAGTAGCCGTTATTGTATCCCGGCCAGTCGTACAGGACACCTGCCCCGTCGTAGTTCATGTAGCCGGCGTTCTTGTTGCCGTAAGGATCGTTGAATATCGCCGTGTGCTGGTCGCTGTGGTAGCCGATGTCCACGATGTAGTGTCCGGCGCTCGTGATCGAAGTGAGGACCACGAATGGGTGCTTGTCGTCGACCTCCTGGATCACCTTGGCCCAGGAGGGAGACCAGTCCACCGCCGAATCGGGCCCGTGGAACTCGATGTACTCGGCCATATGGCCCTTGGTATCCTCCCAGTCGCCCTGGACGATGTACCCGTAGCCTCCGTAGGCAGTCTGGCCGTCGGGATCCGCGGAGCCGACATCGAGCTTGTGCCCGTTGACGGTGTAGACCTCGGAGACGTAGTTGCCGTAATGGCTGACATGCGAGGACGGGACGCTGACCGTGGTGTCCCATTCGTCGATGACACCATAGTAGGCGAGCGTCATCACCGCCGAGGTGGCGTTGCAGGCCCAATGTCCGTTGAAGTCGTTGGGCGTGTCGTAGACCTGGTGCAGGTACGGGACGTTGGCGATCTTCACGGGTGTGAGGCGATTGGCGCCCGAGAGCTGCGTGATCGGCGACGGCGTTCCCGCCTTCACGTCGCGAAGCGAGGTCACCAGCGCGGTGATCGGAGCGGAGCTGCTCGCGGCGAACAGCGGCGTTGGCGCCACCTGCGCCACGACCGGCGGCTCGGTCAGGCGCGGGCGGAACACCAGCGTCTGGCCGTCCGGCGCAACCCGCGCCTCGTACCCGGCAGCCCCCGCTACCGCGCGACGTCCGGTCCCGTCGAAGCGAATCGTCTCCAACCGGGCCGGAGGCTCACGGCCGTCCCCCCGCGGAACCTCGCTGGCGGTGAAGATCACGTGCTCACCATCCGGAAGCCACGACGGCGATACGCCTCGTCCAAAGGACACCACCGAGGCGTTCTGCAAGTCCGCACAGGCCACCGTGCCGTTGACTCCCCGCAACAGCAGCTTGTGGCCGTCCGGCGCCCACGACGGCGCATAGTACGCATCGTGCGCTACCGTGTGGACCGCCTTCGTCGCCAGGTCGATCACCTGGATCGAGTCGTCCGGCGCGTTGAACGCGAGACGGGTCCCGTCGGGGGAGAGCATGGCAAGGTTGACGTACTGTCCGAGGTCATAGCGGGATTCGACGCCGGCCGCGGAGACGACGACCGCCTCGTGTCCGAGCGTGAAGGCGACGTCGCCGTGGGCGGAGAACGACGGAACGCCGGCGAGGGGCGAGGGGGCGGCCAGGGATCGCACGGCGCCCTTCTTCGCGTCGTAGATCATGGGCTCTTGCAGAAACTCGTGGCCCACGGCGTGCAGCACCTTGAAGCCGAGATGCCGTCCGTCGGGCGACCAGGAGAACGCGTACCCGCTCGAGGGCGTCAGCGTCAGCGTCGAGAGCAATCCGCTCTGGAGGTCCAGCACCATGACGCCGTGGTCGGACGGAGCCGACATGGCGAGGTGCGCGCCATCGGGAGAGAAGGACATCTCTGCGCGGGCATTGGCGGCGGTCGCAACGACAGCGAGGCCGAGCGCCAGAGCGAGAGAGCGTGAAGAGGCAAGGCGTGAGGGGAGCTGCATGAGCGGATTGTACGGGGCCTGCTGGCAGGAGCAAGCATCGGATCCAACTTCGTGCGCGCGGTGCGTCCGGACGCAAGCTGTCCGATGATCGGAATGATGCGATGTCGGAACGAGGGAGTCTGCGTCGAGTTGACGAGGAAAAGTTCACTCGGAGAGGAGAGGTCGGCCGCACATTCGACCGCGAACGCGACTCGGTCGACGTCTACACCGCAGCATTCTGCTCGCCCGGAGAATGGCGAGCCTGCGCGCGTCGCGCGATCACCCGGGCGAGCAGCTCCGTGGGGAAGGCGTCCGCCATCGACATCGAGGGCGACAGCAGCGCCGCGGCGGCGAGCCGGGCCCGCGTCATGATCGAGAGGGATTCGCCGGAGTCGAGGCCGAGTCGCAGGTAGTCACCAAGCCCGGTGCGCGCGGCTTCGGCGACATGGATACTCGAGAACGGAATGGTTCGCCTGCCGAACCACCAGAGCTGCACCCCCTCTGCGTCGACCACGAGGCGCCGGGGCATCAGCCCGACGACGACGATCAAGGTTACCCCGGAAGCCGCGATCCATCCGGCGAGGGTCCAACCCGCGGCCAGCATCGCACTAGTTCCAAGGCC
>JAKLDZ010000344.1 GCA_022703255.1 Myxococcota bacterium
GTGAGGGCCTGTCGCGAACACGGCAAGGAGTTCTGCAGCCCCCGCACCGGCAGAACTCCCTAGCGGCGCTGCCGTCAACCTGCAGCGCCGCCATCCTGATCGGGCGTAAAGAGATGTCGGAGTCGAGGTCCCGGCAACCCGTCCGGGACCTCATCTTGTTCGCGCCCCGTAGCTCATGCGGATGGGAGTTGCGCAACCCTTAGCGGCGCGAGACCGGCGAGGAGTTCTGCATCCATCTTCACCGGCAGAACTCCCTAGCGGCGCTGCCGTCGATCTGCGGCGCCGCCATCCTGATCGGGCGTAAAGTGGAGCGGGCACTCTGTGCCCGCTCTCGCTTTACGGGTGACCGGTGAGGGCCTGTCGCGAACACGGCAAGGAGTTCTGCAGCCCCCGCACCGGCAGAACTCCCTAGCGGCGCTGCCGTCAGCCTGCAGCGCCGCCATCCTGATCGGGCGTAAAGTGGAGCGGGCGCTCAGTGCCCGCTCTCTCTTTCGCCTGACCGGTGAGAACCTGGAAGCGCTGCCGCAAGTTCCCGTAGCGCGTCATCCCGATTGGGCGTCACGAAGAGAGACGCGGCTCCCAACGCATGCGTCGGGAGCCGCCACGGCTGTCATCGCGGACCCGTGCCGCTCGGCCCGGCTCATCCAGTTCGTGTCTAGCGTCCTCTGCGGCCGCCCGAACCCTCGTCGCATCCGTTACCCAGCCGCTCGCCGGCGAGACCGCCGCCCATTCTTCCACCCATCCGGCCGCGGCCCGCGAGATCGACCTGGTCCTGCGTGATCGTTCCCTTCGCGAGTCCGTCCGCGATCACTTGGTCCATGGCCTTCTGGGCCGCCAGCCGCTCCTTCATCGCGGCCGCCTCTGCCTCGCTGATCCTCCCTGCAGCGAGCGCCTCATTGATCTCGGCTTCCTTCGCCGTCTGGATCGCCGCTTCGAGGCGCGTGACGTCAATCCCCAGGGCGCTCGCGACCTTCGACAGGAACGTGGTCGTACCCGTCGCCGTCGCGGCCGGCGTGCTGCTCGATCCCGACTCCGCCCAGACGACGGCTCCGGCCACCGCCAGGGCGGCGGCGACGGCTACGGTGACGATGGTTGCGATCTTGACCTTTGCATTCATGTTGCTCCTCCTCATCGGTAGATTGCGACGAGGATGCAGGGCGGATGTGGGCCGCCGCGGTCGCCCGTGTGGCAGGGTTGTGTTCGAGCGACGGCCCGAGTCCGACTCGCGGAGGCGCGAGCCACGGTTAGCGACGGCGCGGACCGAGCTCGCAGCAGGGCGAAGCTTGACTCGAAGCGTCAGGCGCCCCCGCCCGCGAGAGCGGGAGCGCCTGAGGCCGGTCGCGACTTCCTAGAAGAGATCCATCGACGCAGACACGGACACGTCGACGGTCCACGCCGGAGCGGTTGGGGCCTTCGAGAGCGAGACCTGGAGACCGACATCCGCCTGCCCGACGGCAAACCCGAGCACGAGCGTCAGCGCGTGGCTCGTGCTCGCCTCGAGCCCGAGCGGCTGCACGCGCTGCAGCGTGTAGGTCGCGGTCAGCGCGCTCGTGTCGGACAACGTTCGCGCGTACGACGCCCGCGCGGTGAGCGTGTTCTCCTCGAGGATGCGGAACGGCCCCGAGAAGCTCGCGCGACACGCGAGCTGGCTCTGCGGGTCGGGCGCGAAGGCGGCGTCGGCCGACGCAGTCAGGAGGAGGTCGTTCGCCCCGCCGTACGGGTCGAGCAGCTCATAGCCGAGCCCGGCTTGAACGGCCCAGCCGCAGTTGAGCTCATCGCCGGTCGCGGCGATGACGTCCTCGATGGCCAAGACCTGGCGCGGAGCGATCGTCGTCCCCGCGGCAGTCTGGATGAGCGTGACGACGGCGGCCGCGAGGTCCTCGACGCTCTCGTACTCCGCACGCTGGCCGATGAGCTCGGCGACTCCGAGCAGCGTGTCGCCGGCGAGTTCGCCGGCGATTGACTGGGCCTTCAGGAGCTCCTTCTGAATCGTGAACGCCTTCGCCATCGGGGTGACGTCGGAGAACCGTCCGTAGCCGACGCCCGCGCGCAGGTTGACCCCCGGTTGCGGCTGTCCGGTCGCAATCGACGCCTCCAACCCTCCGAACCCGAAGGCCGGCACATCGCCCGAGAAGTAGTAGCGCAGCGTGCCGGAGGCGTCACCCAACCCGCCTGCAGGCACGAAATCGGTCAACAGGAGCTCGCCCGACGCCGCGATCGTGAACCCGATGTCCGGCGAGTCATAGAGCTGGCTGTAGTCGATCGCGGCCCGGCCGCCGCTCTCGTCTTGCCCTTCGGTGGCCCCATCATCGAAGTAGCGATAGCTGAGCGAAAGCCCGAGGTCGGAGAGGTTCGTCTCCGGCGACACGTAGTCGCACAGACTCACGGGGCCGGCCAGCGCAGCGAGACCCACGACGCACAGCGAGATCCCCAATAGAGCCCCCATCTTCCGCATAGCGGATCACCTCGCCCGCGATTCTAGCGAGACCGCACGCGGAAGAGAATTCGTGGAGACAAGGCGTCCGCCCGCTTGCGCCGGCAGGCGCCATGCGGTACTGTTTGCCCGTTGTTGGTGGTTCTGCAGCCGTTTAGTCTGGAGTCGACGTACGTCTGAATCCCGTCTAGAACGCTCTGTCAGTACGAAATCTCCAACATGCAGGAGGCGAGAACAAGATGGCAGATCGTCAGGTCGGCACCGTGAAGTGGTTCAACGAGACCAAGGGCTTTGGCTTCATCCAGCGCGAGCAGGGTGAAGACGTCTTCGTCCACTACAGCTCCATCCGCGGCGAGGGTTTCAAGACCCTCAGCGAGGGGCAGAAGGTGGAGTTCACGCTTGGCCAGGGTCAGAAGGGCCCGCAGGCGAACGACGTCGTCGCGCTCCCGTAGCAGGGAGCCTCGAGTGTCAAGTAAGAGGCAGCAACCCTCGGGTTGCTGCCTTTCTCTTTGCTGCGCATCCTGTCGCAGGTCTGGCTCTAGTTCCCTTTCTCCTCCCTCTGAACGTACTGCAGGATCGCCTCGACGACGAGGTAGTTGACCGAGCGATCCCTCTTCTGGCCGAGCTTCACGAGCCGCTCGACCGGCTTCTCCGCCATCTTCTTCTGCGGAATGTAGATCGAGAGCTTCTCGACCGACGTATCCTTTGCCATTCCCCCTCCTTGGGGAAGCGCGGCTCCTCGAGCATCCGTAGAGCTACCCTGCCGCGCTTCTTGTGCTGCCCCATGAGTATGCCTCCAACTCCCCCACCGCAGCACGAAACCTTCCGCGCGCGACGGTGTATAGTGTGCAGTTGCACGGAGGTGAGTGGCGTGATGAAGAGGTCGGCGGTTCTGTTGCTAGCTCTCGTGGTTCTCTTGACCTCGTTCGCGTGGTCCGCGTCGAGCACATCGCTGTTCGGCACACGATTCAAGGTCGGGACCGAGATTCAGTTCCAGGTGAAGGACGAAACGATCTGGTGGTGGGGCTGCTGCTCCTGCATCCCCTCGCAAGTCCTGGGGTGGCGGGTCGCCGCCTCGACCGGCCAAATCGTCTATAGCGTCGCGCTCGACGCAGCCCTTCCCGCGGCCGCGTGGGTCGGCTCCTGGACGCAAGTCGACGCGAACGGCGTTGCCGTGGCGCCCGGGCAGTACGTCCTGTACGTGGACACGTCGGTAGGCATGCTCTCTCGCTGTTTCACGCTCTACGATCCCTGCGGATGCAACACCTGCTGGTCCAATTGCTGGAGCTGCGGGTGCCAGGAAGTTGCGACGATCACGGAGTGTGCATGCCGGGCGAGCTTGGTGTTCGTGGAGCCCTGCACGAGCGGCTGCTTCCCGTTCTTCAGCTGGACCGGATGCGGTTGCTCCCCGTGCTCGAGCGGCTGTCCGTAACGCTACGATCGCAACGCGCCCCGTTGGGGGCCATACGAAGGATGAGGGGAGGCGCGGCCTCCCCTCGCTCTTTTGCCGGTCGGAGCCGCTCTCTCCTGCAGGTTGGCGTCATCCCTCTTCTTCCTTGATTCCGCCGCGCGCGGGCGCTAGGCTCACTCCGGCACAAGCGAAGGTGGCGGAATGGGCAGACGCGCTAGCCTTAGGAGCTAGTGCCCTTGGGCGTGCGGGTTCGAGTCCCGCCCTTCGCAGTTGAAGGCGCGAGATGGCGTCGGTATAATGGCCAGGCTTCGCGCGGGAATAGCTCAGTGGAAGAGCACTGCCTTGCCAAGGCAGGGGTCGCGGGTTCAAATCCCGTTTCCCGCTCCAAAGCAGCCGGGGAAGTCAATGCGTACGCCGGGATGGCGGAACAGGCAGACGCAAGGGACTTAAAATCCTTTGAGGGATTCCTCGTGCGGGTTCGACTCCCGCTCCCGGCAGAAGACACCGCGGGGTGGAGCAATCTGGAAGCTCGTCGGGCTCATAACCCGGAGGTTGCCGGTTCGAATCCGGCCCCCGCAACCAGCGCAAGGCGGCGTAGCTCAACTGGTATAGAGCGCTCGGCTCATATCCGAGAGGTTCGGGGTTCGAGTCCCTGCGCCGCTAGTCGATAGGTAGTCTGGGGGCGTAGCTCTAATCGGGAGAGCGCTGCGTTCGCATCGCAGAGGCTGGCGGTTCGAATCCGCTCGCCTCCACCAGACGAGAGGGCCTCTGCCTCCACGGCAGGGGCCTTCCTCTTCTTACCAGGAGACGCGGAACGCGAGCGTCCACCCTGTGAATCCCGTCGAGTCCACGGCAATGGACGTCGAGGTCGAGACCGACGTGCCGAGGGCGAGCGTCAATTCCATGATGCTCTTCGCCCAGTCGAACAGGATCCCGTCCGTCGTGCTGAGGAACGTCTGCACCGAGAACGTGAAGCCCGAGCCGAACGGCGGCACGGCAACCGTCAGCGTCAGGGACTCCCAGTAGTCCTGGTCGTAGTACGAGTGCCCCGCCGCCAGCGCGTCGTCGAGCGTCTCGACGACCGAGCCGAAGCTGGGCGTCGTGATGACGTACGTCGAGGTGTCGAGGTTGCTGATGCTGAGGATCGTCGCGGTCCCGATCGTCGCTGCGAGCTTGATGCCGTAGACCTCGACGCCGGTGATCACCTCATCCGTTCGTACGATGTTCGAGTACACGGCGATGCAGCCGAAGTCGGACGCCAGGGACGGCGTGAAGACGTAGCTCTTGGTCTGCAGCTCGTAGATGAGATCGAGAGTCAGAATGAGCGGGACGCCGAACAGGTCGCGGAACTCGACGGTGAGTTGCTCGCTCTCGAACCCGAGCGCGGAGAAGCTCAGCAGGCTAGAGAGCGTCACGCAGCCGAACAGGTTGCCGGAGACCATCACGTCCTGTCCGCTGAACACCGTGGTCGGCGGATCGATCGTCGGGTCGGTGAGGAAGCGCTTCGTGAGCAAGCTCGAGTCGCTGGATGTGCCGGTCGCCGTGAACGAGATGCCGCTCAGGTCGGCGCCCAGGTAGGTCGCGCTCTCGAACGAGAAGACGTCGCCCACCTCGCCCCGCACGTCGAAAACGAACCCGTAGTTCGACGACTCCGTCTGGGTTGCGCCGGTCATCGCGCCGTAGAGAGTGGCCGTGAGGGGGCCGGCGCAGATCGCCACGACGCCTTCCGCGTAGACCATGGACGCAGTCTGCGGGTCGTACAGCATGTGCCCGTCGAAGGACAGGAAACCGACATGCGCGAGGACGCCCAGCTCCTCCCAGATCCACCCGTCGATGACGAAGTCGGACACGCTGTTGAGGTGCAGGAAGCCGACGGACACCCCGGCATCGAGCGTGCTCTCGAAGGTCGTGAACGGCTGCGCCTCCTGCGGTGCCAAGCCGATCCGGGCTTCCCAGCTTCCCGTGAAGAACTCGCCCGCCAGGCCGCCGAACGCCACGGCCAGCGCGAGGATCGTTGCGAGACCAAACGCTCGAGTCATCACATTCGGCTCCCTCGGGCCAACTGCCTGCCCACTTCCCTCGTCCCGGCGCGCTACGCAGATCGCAACGCCGGGAACCCGCCCGCACGATAGCCGAGCGCGCGAGGGCGACTCGTCCTCTGCGACCCTCGCGGAGGGGAAACCGGTCACCCATGCAGCCAGCGCTCGTCCCTGGCTTCGTCTGCTCGGCCGCCCGCGGTGCAGTTGGCGCGGTCCGTCCCCACCGGTAGACTGTGCCTTCATGAGAAGGTTTGTCGTGCTCGCGCACAAGGTCCCGACATCGGGCGATTTCTCGCTCAACGACCTCCCCGGGACGGGCGGCCGGATCGACGTCTTGTGCCGCGCGGTCGGCGCGGCCCTCTTCGTCTCGCACGGCGTGCGCAAGGACACCGAGATCACGCTCGTCGTTCAGGACTCCGTGCAGGTTCGCCTCGCCGGCGACCGCGTGAAGCGCCTCAACCCGGACGAGCGATCCACAGCCGCGATACTCCAGCTCGGGCTGCGCGGCGCCGCGGCGGAGGAAGTCGAGACGACGCCGGGCGTCGTCGCGTGCCAGTCCTCGCTGACCCAGGTTCTCGACCGCCTCTACCAGCTGGAGGCCCACCCTCTCGTGCTCCACGAGGGCGGCGAGCCGATCGAGAATGTGTCCCTGCCGCGCGATCCGGCGTTCATCCTCTCCGACCACGAGGACTTCTCGGACGCAGACGAGGCCGCGCTGGCCGACGTGCGAAGGGTGTCGCTGGGGCCGGACCCGCTCCACACGAGCCAGTGCATCACCATCGTGCACTACCTGCTCGACCGAGAAGCTG
>JAKLDZ010000345.1 GCA_022703255.1 Myxococcota bacterium
TCCACCGCCGAAGCGAGGTAGCGCAGGCTCAGGTTCTCTTCGACTTCGGGACCTACGAGGGCGATGGTGGGCGATGCGGGCGGGGTGGGGGACATCGGGCGGAGGATATCCGCGGCGGGCGCGGAGGACAACGCGCCTACTTCGGCGGGGCAGGCTTCGCGCAGCGGCCGTTGATGCACAGCATCCCGTTCAGGGCGTCGCAGCAGTCCGACGCGACCTCGCACTTCTCGTACTCGTTCGAGCACTCGGTCTTGTGGTTGGAGCAGATCAGCCCCCCGGCGTCGGCGTTGTACTGGCAATACCCGCCGCAGCACTCGTCGCCCGACTCGCAGGCGTTGCCGTCGGACTTGCACGGATCCACCACCCAGAACCCGCGCGTGTTGCCCGCGTACAGCTCCTGGGCAGGCAGGTAGAACGCCGGATGGCTCGGGTCCGTGCCCGCAGGTGCATTCAAGTCGATCGCCGCCACCCACAGCTTCTTCGGCGTGGGCGCCACCGTCAGATCATGCTCCCGCGGATCGCTCCACCACGGATCGATCGTCGCCACGTTGCCGTACATCCTCCGGCTCATGAAGACCACCCACGCATATCCTCCCGAGACGACCGGGTTGATCGTGGGCTCGTATTGCAGCGTCGTGTCGTCGTCGTGCGCGTTGGCCCCCGACGGAAGGTAGCTCACGCCCGCTTCCTTGCCGTTTGCCATGTCGAGGGAGTGCGCCGTGCCGGTGGCCAGATCCGACCAGTACAGCTCTCCGCGCGCCCCGTACCGGGTCATCATGAACTCGTTGGCATTGTTGGTGCGCGACTGCACCGCAAACACCACCGCATCGTTGGTGGGCAGGAACGACACCCACCCGGGCGCCTTGTCCGCAGGCGCCTTGTACAGCAGCTTCGGGTTCGAGAACGTGTTGGTCGTTCGATCGAAGTCCATCGCCACCAACTGGCTGCCGTCGCCAGGCCCTGTCTCCGCCGTGCCCGCTCCCGTGTACAAGCTGAAGGCCACGTGCTTGCCGTCGGGCGAGAACGCGGGGAATCCCGCCTTGGTCACGAACGTGTCGAGCCCCACCGACGGCACCACCGCCGCTGTTGCCATGTCGTACAACTGCGAGGCCGGCAGCTCCTTGGCGTGCAGCGGAGCGCCGTTCGACAACCCAATCGAGCCGTCGGGATACATTCCAATCCACCCGAACTTGCCTATGTCCCCCGCGCCATAGGGAGTCTCCGCGTAGGCGCCATTGAGCGCGTACGACGAGCTCGCACCGTAGTCGAGCCCCTGCTGCACGATCATCCGGCTGCCGTCTAGCGACACCGTGTGGCAGACCCGGCATGCGTCGTGGCCACCGTTGCTCCCAGCCACCAACGTCGGATCCGATGACCCGCCCTTGATCGCCAGCGTCGCCCCGCCGAACAGACCGTCGCCTCCCATCCCCCCTTCGTAGTTCTTCGCCAGCGAGGTCCCGTAGGACTGGTAATAGACCGTCCCCTTGAGCGGGCCGCTCGCGACGTTCCAGGTCTGCGTGATCGGCCCCCACGCGGCGCCGCCCGAGGCCACCACCACCGATGCGGTCAGCGTGCCCCCCGCGCACGACGTCAACGCCGCCTTCCACACGTCCTGGGGAATCGGGTGGTGCACGAACGGCGCACCCGCGGGCAGCGCCGGCGGACGCCCGAAGTACCCCTTGTACTCGTAGCTCTTCCCGGTCAGGTGGATGTAGATCGCGTCGATCGGCGCGGCCGTCGGAGTCCACTGCAGCAGCGGCGCCAGCGTCCCCAGGGGCCAGGTCGTCTTGTCATAGGGATACAGCCACTTCAGCGACGCATCCGCGCTCGGCGGCCCCGTCAGAATCGCCTTCAACGGATCGTCGATCGACACCCCGGGACCTTCCCCTCCCACGCCTCCCCATCCCCCGAACCCGCTCCCCGCATCCCCCGCGGCCGCACCGTTCTGCTCCATCACGAGGTTCACCGTCACCGGCGTCGAGACCTCACCCGCTCCGATCGTCGCCGTCACCTTCGCCACGCCCCCCACGCTCCCCGACGGCGTGAACAGCCCGGTCTGCAACCCGATCGTCCCGATCTCCCCCCGGTCGATCAGCCACTTCGCGGCCACCGTCGCCCCGTTGACCTTCGCCTCGAACGTCAGCGTCGGCACCGGCTTGCCCGTCTCCACCGTCACCGTCGGAGCCTCCGGCACGATCGTCAACACCTGCCCGTCGGGCGAGCTCGTGGTGTCCGAGGTCGCCACGTCGAAGAAGCTCCCCGCGGCCGAGCCGTCGGACGGCAGCGACGTGTCCGCGCCCGCATCGGTTTGGAAGCCGCCGCCTCCCGATCCCGGTGTGGCCGCGAAGTCGTCTCCGCCGCAGGCGATCGCGACGCAGCCGAAACCGAGGAAGGCGGTGGGAACGAGGTTGCGGAGTCTCATGGCATCTCCTTGCGGGGGACTCTCATGTTGCCGCAGAGGCCGTCGCGCGGCAACCGCGGGATCCGGCGCCGACGTGCTACGCTGACGCGATGCGAACCCGTTGCGCGGCTCACGTCCCGGCGATCGCGCTTGCGCTCTTCGCGCTCCCCTCGTGCGGCGAGCTGCTGCAGGACCTGTCCGGCGGCACGTTCCAGTCGAACATGGTCGTCGACGGGCACGCCTGGGCCCCCGCCCAATGCGTGTCCGGCGACCTCGAGACGTTCCGCGGCGTGGACCTCATCGACTCGTCGGGGAGCAAGATCCGCCTGGTGAAGGAGGTGGACGGATCTCCCACGATGATCCTGTTCGCCCCCGGTGCGGAGGTGGGCGCGACGATCCGGGACTGCCTCTCGCTGCGGCTCGAGCACACCGGCGTTCGCGTCAACAACATCCGCGTCGTCAAGGGAGCCGCCAGCTTCCGCTGCGTCGGCCCCGAGGGACAGAGAATCGTCGGCGATATCACCTTCCGCTGCGGCATCCCCTGAGCGGGACCTGCGCGCGGGCCGCGCGGTGATACGATGCGACGCACCGAGCCCCGCATCATGGAAAGCTCCTTCAGCAACCGACACGTCAGCTTCGACCTGCGCTCCGACGGTACCCCCGCCTACCGCCCGAGCTATGTCGTCTGGGAAATCACCCTGCGCTGCGATCAGGCGTGCAGGTTCTGCGGATCGCGTGCCGGCTTCGCCCGCGACGACGAGCTGACCACCGTCGAGATCGTGGACGCGATCGCGCAGCTCGCGAAGATGGGCGTGAAGGAGATCGCCCTGCACGGCGGCGAGGCGTACCTGCGCGACGACTTCCTCACGATCGTGAAGGCGATCCGCGATCAAGGCATGGATCCCACGATGGTGACCGGGGGGCGGGGGCTCACGGCAAAGCTCGCGCGCGAGGCGGCCGCGGCGGGGATCCGGTCGGTGAGCCTTTCGATCGACGGGCTCGAGGCGACGCACGATGCGACGCGGGGGCTGAAGGGGTCGCACGCGCGGGCGCTGGAGGCGCTGCGCCACCTGATCGACGCGGGCGTGATGGTGGGGTGCAACACGCAGCTCAACCGCGCCAACTTCCGCGAGCTGCCCCGCATCGCCGAGCTGCTCTCGCACTACCCGCTGTACGGCTGGCAGGTCCAGCTCATGGTCCCCATGGGTCGCGCCGCCGAGGCCGGCGACCTGTGGCTGCAACCCTTCGACCTGCTCGAGCTGATCCCCACCGTCGCAAGCGTCCGCGCGCAGTGCGACGCCTTCGGCCTGCCCCTGTGGCCCGGTGACAACGTCGGCTACTTCGGCCCCTTCGAGCACGCGCTGCGCGGAGATCGCTCCGCTGCGGGCCACTGCGGGGGCTGCGGCGGCGGGCGCAACACGCTTGGCATCGAGTCCCACGGCGACGTGAAGGGCTGCTCGGCGATGAGCTCCGACGACTTCGTTGCGGGCAACGTGCGCACCTCGCGCATCGCCGACCTGTGGGAGAGCGCGCCGGAGCTGCGGTTCATGCGGGACTTCCACATCGACGATCTCTGGGGATTCTGCCGCGATTGCTACTACGGCGAGGTATGCCGCGGCGGGTGCCTGTGGACCGCCGCGACCCTGATGGGGCGGCGCGGCAACAACCCCTACTGCCACCATCGCGCCCTCGAGCTGATCGCCCGCGGACGCCGCGAGCGGCTGCTGCAGGTGGCGCCGGCCGCGGGGCTGGTGCGCGATCGGGCGCAGTTCGTCCTGCAGGAAGAAGAGGCTCCGAGGGACTGGATCGACTCGCTCCCGGCGTTGCCCGGCGGGATGCCGTATGTGCGGGCACGGGCCTGAGGCGGACGGGACGCGCATCCCGTTCGTTCGCGGATGCTGGCAAGGTGGGTGCGGCGACGCGTGCGTCGTGGTCAGCGCGGCGCGCTTCGTGTCCAGCCCTCGGCCAGGATCAACGCGGCGAGCTTGGCGCGCATGGCGGGCAGTTCCTCGGCGATGACCTGCGCGAGGATGTCGACGTCGATGCCGAAGTAGTCGTGTACCAGAACGTCGCGCAGGCCGCTGGCAGAGCGCCAAGGAACGTCCGGGTGGCGATCACGAATGTCGTCGGGCACGCGCTTGGCAGCCTCTCCCAGAATCGCCAGGCTGCGCTCGATCGCGCGCAGCCTCAACAGGTCGTTGCCGATCTTCCCGGCATCGATGCCCGACGCGAAGTCGAGCACCTCGTCGCATGCCTGCAGCATGTCGAGTACGGCGTCGCTGGCCTCACGCCACACGGCGGGCCTCGGCTTCGATACGGGCTCGCAGCCGTGGGCGCTGCGCCAGCGCCCCCGGCGTGATGACGTCGACGCGACACCCCAGACGCTCGCTCAACAAGTCCCGCACGGCGACAAGTGCCCGGAGTGTCGGGGGAGCGCGCAGGTGGACAAGCACGTCGACGTCGCTCGTCGCGCTCGCATCTCCGCGCGCATGCGATCCGAACACATCGATGTGCTCGACGCCCAGCGCGGACAGCTCAGCCCACGCTTGCCGGATGAGGAGGTCGATGTCTTTCGTCGTGTCCATGATTGCCCGCGTGCTTCCCGAGTCTTCCACTGCGGAGCGCTGGTGTCGAGAGGGCGACCGCGGTCGCCGATTGCTGATAAGGTAGCCGCGGCATGGACGACCTGACGCTTTCGATCACGTACTTCGCTGAGCCCGGACCGCAGAACACCGAGGCGACCCTGAAGGCCGCGCTCCGGCGCGCCTCGGAGCTGTCCATCACGCGCTTCGTGATCGCCACGGACACGGGCAAGACCGCGCGCAAGCTGATCGAGGCGGCGCCCGAGGGCTCCAAGGTCGTCGTGGTCTCCAACGCGGCCGGCCTCGCCCTGCCGGTGGAGCGCCTGCACGACTACCTGCCGCGCTTCAAGGACCACAAGGAGGAGCTCGTGCGCCGCGGTCTTCGCGGCATCCCGGCCAGCCTCTCCAACACTGCCGTCTCCGTCCTCGAAGAGCAGGGCGCCGTCGTCTCCCGAATCGACTGGAAGAAGTTCCAGCTCTTCACCCGCTCCGGACTCGGCTCCATCGACAAGCTCGGAGTCGGCGTGCGCGTCGCCTTCACCGTCGCAGTCTGGGCACGAATCGCAGAAGCGATTCCGCCCGAGGGCGAGGTCATCGCAATCGCCGGCACGGGTTTCGGGGGCGGCGGAGCCGATACCGCCATCGTGGTCCAGGTCACCGATGCATGGAAGGACTTCCGGATCCTGGAGACGATTGTCCGTCCTCGGGTCAGCCCGCCGAGCGAGATGCCCGGCTGATGAGCGAGGCGCGCAGGAGTCGGGGCGCGGGGTCATTCCGCGCGAGGTGTGCATTGGAGTCCCGGCGACATCGACGTTGAGGTAGACCTTGACGTCGGCGTGCTCGTTGACGGCGACGGCGACCTGGACCGGGACGGCGCGTGATCCTGAGCCATCCCCTCATTTCATCCCGAAGAATTGGCTGAAGAACGAATGCTCACGCACGATGCGATCGAATGCGGCCATCAACCGGCTGAGCCACTCCTCGCGCATCGTCGGGATGTAGCTGTACCAGTAGAGTCCCTGGCGGTAGAGCGAGTGAGTGCGCTTCTTGCTGGTGTTGATCTTGAGGTACTTGTCCAGTCCGGACTCTTCGTTGGCGGCGCCAAGCAGGCACAACAGGGTGTGCGCTATCGCGACCATAAGCAGAAGCCGGTCTCGACGCGCGGGGCTTTTGATGTGCGTGGCTTTCAGGCCCATGCCGAAGACAGGTCGAATCTCGGCCGCGTCGCCGACCACGTGCCTGCTCCACAGTGCCATGACCTTGTCGAGACGGATCCCGTCGTTGCCCACGAGTCGGTCGATCTGCTTGACCCCGCTCTTCGGCGTAATCTCAGCAAGCCGCGCGTATGCCTGCCCAATGGCGTGCAACGACAGGACCGCCGCCGTCAGAACGCCTGCGACCCCATTCGCCAGCGAAAGGACGCGGGCGGCATGCAACTGCTCTCCGAACAGTCGTCCATGATGCGACGAACATGCGCCAGGTTCAGCGTGTTGCGGACCGAAACCGATCGAGGGATCAGGCGACGGACCAAGGGGTGCGGCCTTTTCATGCGCCGCCAACACCCGACGGGCACGATGGATTCCGAGCCCGTTCACATGTTCCGTCAAACGCTGGAAAAAACGAGGGGATCTCTCAGGTGTGGGACGGCCAGAATCTCGACGCGTCGGCAGCCCCCAT
>JAKLDZ010000346.1 GCA_022703255.1 Myxococcota bacterium
CGAAGAGCCGCTCGCGGTAGGCCTGGAACTCCTTGTAGAAGTCAGCCTCGGCTTGCTGGACGGTGGACGCGGTCATGTCGAATCGGGGATGGCGTTCGGATGATCCACGCAATGGCGCCGCGGTTCAACGCACTCGGCCCTGATCGGTCCGGGCCTTCACGGGCCATTCCGCCAGCAGGGATCGATGCCGTGGGGTTCGTCGCTGGGCGACGCCCGAACATCCGCGCCATAATCTCCCCACGATGGGCCGTGTGACCTTCCGTTTCTACGAGGAGCTGAACGACTTCCTCGCGCCTTCCCTCCGCAAGCGCGAGCTCGAGTACTCCTGCGCCCCTGGCGAGAACGTCAAGCACGCCATCGAAGCCCTCGGCGTGCCTCACACCGAGGTCGAGGTGATCCTCGTCAACGGCGAACCCGTCGGCTTCGATCGCTGCCTGCACGACGGGGAACGCGTCGCGGTCTACCCCGTCTTCGAGGCCTTCGACGTCACCCCGCTGCTGCGTCTTCGCGATCGCCCGCTGCGCACCACGCGGTTCATCGCGGATGTCCACCTCGGCCGGCTTGCCGCCTGGCTGCGCATGGCGGGGTTCGACACGCTGTTCGAGTCGGACTTCGAGGACGCGCGGATCGCCGAGATCGCAGCGAGGGATGGGCGGATCGTGCTCACGCGCGATCGCAAGCTGCTGGAGCGCCGGGCCATCACCCACGGCTGCTACCTGCACGCGACCACGCCGGAGCAGCAGCTCCGTGAGCTGTTCGGACGGCTCGATCTCGCGCGCAGCATCAAGCCGTTCACGCGCTGCACGGCGTGCAACGCCCCCTTGCACGCCGCGGACAAGGACGCTGTCGCCGCGCGGGTGCCGCATCGAGTCCTCCTCCTGCACGATCGGTTCGCCGAGTGCGGGGGCTGCGGACGCGTGTATTGGGAGGGCTCGCACTGGCGGCGTGTGCGTGACCTGCTCGATGAGCTTGGGCACGTCGCCGCGGACCGATAGCTCGAGGCGAGCGCGACGTTTCACCCCGGGACGATGAGGCGCGGGGGCGATGAGGGTGATCGCGGTGACGCCCTCACGCCACGGCCGCAACCATCGGATCGAGGGAGCCCGCGGAGCGGGCTTGAAGCGGGTGCGAATCGGAGACTGTCCAGGCGTCGGCCTTGGTCGGCGTCTCCCCCATCATCGCCTCGACGTGTTCAGAGGCGCGAGCTCGTCAGCGCCTGACAATCCCCCACGGCTCCTGCGAGCTCGACGTCCTCGAGAATCCAATACGCCCGTTCAGAATCGGGGTGTGCCGGATCCCGAATGACGCTGTCGATGGCCACGGTGGTTTCTTGTCCGGGTTCGACGCGCACGGAGCGACGCTCGTACTTTGGCATGGGTTTGCCCGGGCCGCCTTCGTAGTGGAGCAGCAGCTCCAGGTTCCACACCGAGCCGGTGGGATTGTGCACCGTGGCCGACGCGGGCACGTGGGGAACCGGCCCTCTCCAATGCTCTTTGCGGCGGTTCTCGAGCGTGGGATTCGAGACCTGCAGCACGGGGAACGGCTCGACGGAGCTTGCGCGGAGGTAGGGGATGGTCTGGAGCCTGGCTCGAGTGGTTACGTATCCCCCTTCATCGGCCATCCAGTCGGCCCTGAATTGTCGGGAGGCGGAGCCTTCGGCGGGACAGGGGCCCTTCAGGGTGAGGGCATCGGCCAGAGAGGCGCCAACCGTGCCACGTACGAGCACCAGCTTGCCGTCGAGCGAGTCCGCGCCGCCTCCGACCCCGAACACGTTGCGCCGGCCGATTCGATGCGAGGCGCCCTCCCACAGCTTCTTGTCCTCGAGGCAGTGATGAGCAGGGAGGATGTCGTCGAAGGAACGATTCCTGCGCAACACCCCAACCCAGCACGAGCCCGCGTCGGCCATCGGGGCCGAGGGGCTGCTCTGCGAGGAAGGCTGCGGGGGAAGATCGGCCTCGGGGGAAGCGGCCCGGCAGTTGGACATGAGCATGACCATCGCCCAGAGTCCGAGGGAGGATCCGTTACGCATCGACGGCAGCATATGCTGATGGGCGGGCTCGTGGGAATGGCCGCTCAGAAGTATCCCGTCGTGGATGCCCGGGACCGCGCAGACCATGCTGTCGCATGGCCTTTGGGTCACCGCCCCGAACGCGAGTTCCCGTGAGTCGGTGAGGGGGGGAGCTACTTCACCGGAGGGATGACCGGAGCGAGCGTGGTGACGCCGGCGCCCGCGAAGGAGTGCGGGGTCGCGGCGATCAGCGTGCCCTCTCCGGTGTTGTTGTCGATCGTCAGCAGCTTGCCGTCGCGCGCGAAGCCGTAGACCTTGTCCTTCCACGCCGCGATGCCGTACATCGAGCCGAAAGCGCACGAGGTCTGCGTGCAGCCCTCCGGGAGCACCTGCCCGCGGATCGCCTTGGTCACGATCGGCGGCGTGCCTCCCGACGAGGTCGCCTTCAGCTTCGAGATGTCGATCTCCACGAGCGTGTCGATCTTCGAGCAGTTGTACGACTCCGGGGGATTCGGGCAGTCCCGCACCGTCGCGAACCCCACCGGCGTCCCGCCCTGGTTCGTCAGGAACACGATGTCCCCCGACAGCTCCCAGTTCTTCCCCACGTGATCCGGATCGTACTCGTGCCCCTGGCCGTCGACCGAAGGCACCTTGCCGAAGTTGCCCACCAGGGTGATCTTCCCGCTGTTGCGGTCGATCTTGTAGAGGTCGCCGTTGGAGTTGGCGCCGATCAGCGTCTCTTCCGTGCCCAGCTCTGCGGTCGGCGGCGCGAACGTCAGCCCGAAGAACTTCGCCTCCGTGTTGTTGCCGGCGTCGATCGGGACCTGCGTGCTCTTGCACTTCACCGAGCTGCCCTCGATCTTCATGTCGAGGAAGATCGACGTCTCGCTGACACCGAAGAGCTTGCCGTCCTTGTCCACGGCGATGTCGGTCATCGACGAGTCGTTGCCGGTGCCGCCGATGCAGTCGAAGGGACCGATCTCCGTCACGGCGAGCTTCGGGTCCTTCGGGTCGACGGAGTACATCTTGGTGTTGTCGTGTGCGTAGACGAGCGCGTCGCCTTCGGGACTGGCATCCGAGGGGGACACGTCGACGATGATCACGTCGCCGGTCTGCACATCGGGAGCGGCCTCGGGGGCGGCATCCGGAGCCGTCTGATCCGCGGACGGAGCGTCCTTGGGTGAGGCGTCGAGGTCCGGCTGGAGGAACGTGTCTTCTCCCGAATCCTTGGCGCAAGCCGAAATCAAGACGCCGCTCAGGGCGGCGCCCAGCACGATAGTTCTGGCGGTTCGAAGCATCTTCGCAGTCTGGCAGATCGAGGGGCCCGGGTCCAAGGAGATTGAGCCAGGGGCCGAGCCGGGAGGGGCGCTTGCGGGGGCGGGTCGAATGCGCCAGAGGAGCGGCGTTGGACAACCCCCTGCAAAGCCGGTGCATGCCGTGCTAGTCCATGCCGCCGTGTCGAACACCCATCTCATTCAACGAGCTCAGCAGTGGATCGCCGGCGATGTCGACGAGGCATCGAAGGCGGAGTTGAAAGCAGTTCTGGACCGGGGCGACGAGGTCGATCTCGCGGACCGCATGGCCGGTCCCCTCGAGTTCGGCACCGCCGGCCTGCGCGGTGTCCTCGGGGCCGGCCCCAACCGGATGAACCGCGCGGTGATCATCCGCACGACCGCGGGCCTGGCGGCCTACCTGCTCGCCAACGCCCCCGACGCCCGCACGCGTGGCGTCGTGGTCGGGTACGACGGCCGTCGCATGAGCCGCGAGTTCGCGCAGGAGACCGCCTCCGTGCTCGCCGCCGCGGGCATCGTCGCTCACCTCTACCCCACGCTCTGCACCACCCCCCAGAGCGCCTGGGCCACCACCGAGCTCGGCGCCGTCGCCGCGGTCATGGTCACCGCGAGTCACAACCCGCCCGAGTACAACGGCTACAAGGTCTACTGGTCCAACGGCGCCCA
Organism: Myxococcota bacterium; assembly: GCA_022703255.1. Classification (GTDB taxonomy): domain Bacteria; phylum Myxococcota_A; class Polyangia; order Polyangiales; family Polyangiaceae; genus JACRCQ01. The sequence goes on from JAKLDZ010000346.1 coordinate 3,967, forward strand.
GATCATCCCGCCGCACGACAAGGGGATCGCCGCGGCGATCGATGCCGTCGGCCCCGCCTGCGACGTCCCTCGCCTCGCGGTCGAGGAGGCGGTCGCGCGCAAGCTCGTGCGCCACGTGCCCGAGTCGGTCACCACGCGGTACCTGCAGCGCATCGCCGCGCTGTCGCTCCACTCCGACGGTCGCGAAGGGTTGAAGATCGTCTACACACCGATGCACGGGACCGGGAACATCACCGCGCGCGCGGCGCTTCTGCAGGCGGGGTTCAACGACGTCACCACCGTGCCCGAGCAGGGCGCTCCGGATGGAGAGTTCCCCACGGTCCGCTTCCCCAACCCCGAGGAAGCCGGCGCCCTCGACCTCGCCACCGGACTCGCCCTGCGCTCCGGCGCCGACCTCGTCATCGCCAACGACCCCGATGCCGATCGCCTCGCCGTCTGCGTCCCCTCGCGCGACCGAAAGTCCTTCGTCCAACTCTCGGGCAACCAGGTCGGCGTCCTCCTCGGTCACTACGTCATCGCCGATCACCCCAAACCCCTCGCCGATCGCCTCGTCGTCACCACCATCGTCTCCTCTCCGATGCTCGGCGTGATCGCCAAGGCGAACAACGTGCGCTACGCCGAGACGCTCACGGGCTTCAAGTGGATCGCCAACCGGGCGATGGAGCTCGAGAAGGAGACCGGCACCACGTTCGTGTTCGGCTACGAGGAGGCCCTCGGCTACACGATCGGAACGGTCGTGCGCGACAAGGACGGCGTGGGAGCCGCCGCGGTGTTCGCGGAGCTGGCGGCCCACGCACGGGCCCAGGGACGCACCGTGCTCGACGAGCTCGAGCGGATCTACCGTCGCTACGGGCTGTACGTCAGCCGTCAGAAGAGCGTCGTGCGCAAGGGCATCGAGGGCGCCGCGGAGATCGCCGCCACGATGACGCGCTTGCGCGCCCATCCCCCCACCGAGGTCGATGGGCTGCGGGTCGTCGCCGTCAACGACTACCTCACGCACGAGCGGCGCACGCACGACGGCGTCGTCTCCCGGCTCACGCTGCCGCCGAGCAACGTGCTCGCCTTCGAGCTCGAGGGGGGAAGCCGCGTGGTGGCTCGCCCGAGCGGCACCGAGCCGAAGATCAAGTACTACTTCGATCTGCGGGTGGCGGTTGCCGACGACGAGCTGTTCGAGCAGGCCGAGAAGCGCGCCAGCGCGCGCGTGGCAGCGCTCGAAGCGGCTTTCGTTGCACTGGCCGGCTAGCCGGGACTCCCGGACCCCGCCTCGGCCCACGCGGTCGGGCGGGGCGTCGCGTGGCGGTCCATGGTCCCACGTTGGTCGGAGATGAACGACCGTGCACGGGTGGCTCGGGTCCGGGTGTTGGCGCGGGAGGCGGCGCGAGGTTGTTCGTCACGGGCTGTTCGAACGAAGCGCCGATGGCATGATGCCTGCTCTGGTCGCGGGCATGAAGCCGACGATCCTTCTCTTCGCCCTCGCCCTGCTCAGCCTCACGGGTCTCACGGGGTGCTTCGGCACGTATCACGATGCCTGCTACGACGGCTGCGTGAGCGCTCATCCGACGTACTACGGGACGAGCACGGTGGTGGTTGGCAGTCCCACGCACCATCGTCATGCGGGACCCGCGGCCGCGCGCGTATCCACCGGTCCTCGTCCTCCGGCATCCCACGCAGCCCATCGAGCCGCGACCCCTTCAGTCTCTCATCGCCCTGCGTCCCCGTCGGTGCACAAGAGTCGCCCCTCGCATTCGATCTCACGTCCTTCGCACGGCAAGACGAGCGCATCGCGGTCGCGCGGCCGCAGGTGAGCATCTCCAGCAGGGCGGGTCGACGGCGTCATGTCGTTGGCAATGCGCGAAGGCTCAGCTCTTCAGAGGTGCTCTGCCGATCAAGACAGCAGGCCGACGCATGCAGCGGACGGGGACTTCGCAACCGTTTGGGCCAAGGAGACGGGTCAGGACGGCACCACGGTTAAGGCCATTGTGACGGCGAGAGGTGCCTCTCCATTCGTCGGATCGGGACGCGCGGTTCGGTGCCCACGCGCCAGTGGCACGGAAGCGGTTCGCCCTGACGGTCCCTGTTCGCGTGCTCGACATGCGCGTCGACCCCGACTACCATGAATTGCGGGTCATGCCTGCTCCGCACGGAACGGAACCAACCACGGTTGGACGCTATGCGCTCCATTGCCCCATTGCGTCCGGCGGAATGGGGACCGTGCACTTGGGCAGACTGCTTGGGCCGGTGGGGTTTTCGCGCATTGTGGCCATAAAGCAGATGCATTCGCACGTGGCTGCGGACCCCAGCGTCGTGGCGTCGTTTCTCGACGAAGCCCGGCTGGCGGCGCGCGTGCGCCACCCGAATGTGGTTTCGATCCTCGACGTGGTGGCTGAGCAAGGCGTGCTCTGGCTCGTGATGGATTACATCGAGGGGGAGTCGTTGTCCCGCTTGGTGCACAAGCAGGCGGAGATGGGGGAACGCGTCGAGCCTCGGATCGCGGTCAAGATCATGTGCGAGGTGCTGACGGGGTTGCACGGTGCGCACGAAGCGTTTGACGAAGGGGGCCAGCCGCTTTGCATGGTGCACAGAGACGTGTCGCCACAGAACGTGATGGTGGGGGTCGATGGGGTGGCGAGGCTCACGGACTTTGGAGTAGCGAAGGCGGCCGGGAG
>JAKLDZ010000347.1 GCA_022703255.1 Myxococcota bacterium
CGGGCGCGATCAGGCACTTCAGGCCGAACACCGAATAGGCGTCGGTGTAGCACTTGGGCGAGTTGATGCCGCGCGCGCTGGCCGGCGAACTGCCGGCGAAGTCGACGACGATGCGCCCGTCCTCGTGCGCGAGTTCGGCGACGAGCGTGATCGGCGCCTCGTAGCCGTCGAGCTGCATCTGCGCGCGCCAGCGACCTTGCGGCAGCCTGGCGATGGCCGCCAGCGTGGCGCCGATGACGAAGGTCAGCGCAATGATATTGTTGGTGTTGATGCCCAGCAGGTTGGCCATCTTGATGTCTTCGGCGCAGGCGCGGCAGGCGCGGCCCAGACCGACCACGCTGAGCAGCGCGCTCATCTGGGTGTTGAGGCTTTCGTCGATCAGGCTCTCATCCGCGGTGGGGAAATCGCACAGGTGTACGCTTTCGGGCGCGGTGGGGTCCACGCTGCGCACGAGGTTCTGGTACATCTCCTCGGCGAAGAACGGGATGAACGGCGCGGACAGGCGCGCGATCGTGACCAGGCACGTGTAGAGCGTGTGGTAGGCGTCGCGCTTGTCCTGCGAGAATCCCGAAGCCCAGAAGCGCTCACGGCTGCGCCGCACGTACCAGTTCGACAGGGCGTCCACCAGCTCGATGAGACGCAGCGACGCCTCGTAGACGCGATAGCCTTCGAGGTGCGCGGAGACCTCGCGGGTGGCGAGGGCCAGCTCGCTCAGCATCCAGCGATCGATGAGCGCGCGCTCGCGCACGGCGCGGAATCCCGTGCAGCCCGCGAGGTGCGTGGCGTCGAGGCCGCGAAGCTCCTTCACCCCGTCCGACGGGTCGAAGCCGTCGATGTTCGCGTAGATGGTGAAGAACGAGTAGACGTTGCGCAGCTTGATCTGGAAGTCCTTCTGGGCCGCACGCACGTTGGTGAGGGAGTGGCGCGTGTTGGTCCAGGGCGGGCTGGTCGAGTAGAAGAACCAGCGGAACGCGTCGGCGCCCGGGGCAGGCGTGTTCGGATCCTCGATCGTCACCCGCTGCGCCGCCGGCAAGCGCGGCACCTCGACCGGCATGACACCGGTGCCCAGGGGACAGGGCTCGAGTCCGAGCGCTGCCCGATCGGCCTCGGGGATCAGGACCACGCGGCGCGGGAGCTTGCGCGTTCCCTTGATCGCGATGGTCACGCTCTCCCCTGCCCTGTCGGCCCGATACAGCTTCACCTTCGCGCCGTCGGTCAGGTCGAGCCCCTCCAGATCCTCGGTCGCAATCAGCGCCGTGCCTGCCACCGGCGCTGTCTTCGCCGAGGCCTCGTCGAGCACCGCGAACTCCATGCGCACGCTGTCGAGAATGACCTCCGGCGGCGTGTAGTTCCCCTTCGACTTGGACTCCTTCTTGCCATCCTTGTCGCAGGTGTGGCCGAGCACGATGCAGGTCTTGTACGGGTGCGGGTAGTCCCGCATCCGCGACAACCCCATGCGCTTCTGCGTCGCCTCGTCGAACACCAGCGACGAGATCATCAGCAACGAATAGAACCAGCCACGGGTCTGGTCGATCGCCTCGCTGATGAAGTCCGCGGGGAAGGCCGCGTCGAAGGCCTCGGCGGAGCCGGCCGCGTGCGGGTATCCCCACTGCGCGAAGGGCATGCACCCCGAGTCGAACCAGCAGTCGATGACCTCCGGCACGCGGCGCATCTCGGCGCCGCACACCGGGCAGGGGAACGTCACGTAGTCGATCCAGGGCTTGTGCACCATCAGGTGCTCGCTCAGCGAGGGATCGCTCTTGCGTGCGGACTCGAAGCGCTCGAACGCCGCGGGGTTGAGCTTGCGGATCGCCGCGACCGAGTCCGGCGCGTGCTTGTGCTCCGCGTTGGCCGAGCACACCCACACGTTGAGCGGCGTGCCCCAGTACCTCTCCCGCGACAGCGCCCAGTCCACGTTGTTCGCCAGGAAGTCCCCGAATCGCCCGTCCTTGATGTGCTCCGGCAGCCAGAACACCGCCTGGTTGTCGTCAATCGCGTTCTGGATGCGCTCCGTGGTCCGGATGTACCAGGCCGGACGAGCGAGCTGGATGAGCGGGTCGTTGTCGCTGCGCCAGCAGAACGGGTAGTCGTGGCGATAGGGCTCCGCGTGGACCAGCAGCCCGCGCTGCTCGAGCTCCCGCGTCAAGTCCTTGTCGCACTCCTTCACCCACCGCCCCGCATACGCCCCGCCCATCTCGTCCACGAAACGACCGTCGGCCTTCACCGCGCAGGGCAGCGGGATCACCTCGGCGTTCTGGTACGACGCGACGAGCTTGCGGTGCAGGGCAAAGTCGTCCTCGCCAAAGGCGGGCGCGATGTGGACGATGCCGGTGCCGGTGTCGAGGGTGACGAAGTCGGCGGCGAGCACGCGCCAGAACGCACGCGATTCGCCCTCGGCGGTCTTGGCCTTCAGCTCGGCGTGCTTGTCGAAGAAGATATCGAAGGGCGGACGGTAGCTCAGGCCCACCAGGTCGCGCCCCTTGCGGACCTCGAGCACCTCCAGCGTGCGCTTGAGCTGCTTCTCCAGCACGGGCCGCAGCGCCTCCGCCACGATCATCTTGCGATCGCCCTCGTCGCGCACGATCGCGTAGTCGACGTCGGCGCCGACCGCGGCATAGACGTTCGACGGCAGGGTCCAGGGGGTGGTGGTCCAGACCAGAAGGCTGGTCGAGGGGTCGTCGCGCAGAGGCAGGCGCACGATGACGGAGGGGTCGTCGACGGTTTTCCAACCGAGGCCGACCTCGTGGGAGGACAGGGCGGTGCCGCCCTGGGCCCACCACCAGACGACCTTGTGCCCCTGGTAGAGCAGGCCCTTGTCGAAGAGGTTGGCGAGGGCCCACCACACGCTCTCGACGTAGTGCTTGTGGAAGGTGACATAGGCCTTGGGCAGGTCGACCCAGAAGCCGATTTTCTCGGTGATGCGCTCCCACTCGGTGGTGTAGCGGAAGACGGACTCGATGCACTTCTGGGTGAAGGGCTCGATGCCGTGGGCTTCGATTCCGGCCTTGTCGGGGATGCGGAGCTCCTTGCTGACCTCGACCTCGACGGGCAGGCCGTGGGTGTCCCAGCCGGCTTTTCGGGGGACATGGAAGCCCTGCATGGTCTTGAAGCGGGGGAACAGGTCCTTGATGACGCGCGTGAGGACGTGGCCGTTGTGGGGGACGCCGTTGGCGGTCGGCGGGCCCTCGTAGAAGACGAAGGTTCCCTTGTCGCTGTGGGCGGTGGCCTCGAGGGTCTTCTGGAAGATCCCGTGGGTCTTCCAGAGATCGAGGATGGCGGCCTCGTCGCGAGGGAAGTTGATCTCGGGGCGAACGGTCTCGAACATCGGTTTGCGCTGTTCCATCAGGGGTTATTCGGTCCGCTGGATGACGTGGTAGCCGAACTGCGTCTCGACCGGCTCGCTGATCTCGCCGGGCTGGAGCCGGAAGGCGGCGTCGGAAAACTTCTTCACCATCTTGTCGCGCGTGAAGCGGCCCAGATCCCCTGCCCGCTCCCCGCCACCAGGCTCGTCGGTGTACTCCTTCGCGAGCGCAGCGAAGTCCTCGCCCGCCTTCAGCCGCTTGATCACCTCATGGGCCCGGTCGTGCGCCTCGTGCTTGGACCGCACCATCGTCGGTTCCGCATGCGCCGCGCCGCGGAAGGAGATCAGGATGTGGCGGGCGACGATGTCCTTCGGTCCTGCGACCGGAGCGTCCTGGGCCGCTTCACTCTTCTCCTCGGGCTGGGCGGGGCGCTCGAACTCGACCCAGTCCGGAGCGGGGACGCCGGTGCCCACCCTGGGGTGAACCGAGGCGGCGCAACCCGCGAGAGAAGCGATTGAAGCAGCAAGGATCCATCTACGCATCGGCGCAACGTATGCTCGACCCGGCCCCGCAGGTCAAGACGCCGTTGGAGCCGCGCACGCACCCCTGCCCCGCGGCCCGCTCCCCGTCGTTTCCCGCTCACTCGTCGTCGAACGCCCTGCCGCTGCCGCCCACGACCGGAATGGCCCGCGCGACGGCGACCCGTTCGAGCGCAGCGGAGAGGGCTTCGTGGTCGCGCACCTCGGGCAGTCCGAATCGTGTGCCGTCCCAGAGCGAGAGCACCACGTGCCGTTGCTGGAACACGAGACGATCGATCTCCATCCAGGTGTAGCTCTGGACCTTGGGCCAGCCGAAGTTGATGACGTACCGGGCTTCGACGCCATCGGGATGGACGATCACGCCGCGCATGGCGGTACGGATCAGCGCGGCGATGCCGCCCAGCGCCATGATTCCGGCGAGGGTTCGCGCTCCGAGGATGCGGTACTCGTCGCCCTCGACGATGTAGCGGTGGAGCCAGGAGTCGCCGCTGGTCATTTGCGAGACGAGGACGACGCCGAGGAACGCGACGGAGATGAGGAAGTAGATCGCGGGGAGGACCCAGGTGGCGACGGGAGGTCCGAAGGTCTGACGACGTTCGGGCCGGTAGGACATGTCGAAGCCTGGTGGGCGCGATTCGCGTGGCATGCGAGCGGTATTGTACACGACGGCGCCCCGGGTGTCCCGTGCGGGGGGGGGCGCGGTCAGCCGCAGCTCGCCAGCTCACCCCGGTTGGACGCCGACTCCCTCCCCAGCGATTCGCGCAGCTCGGAAATCTCCGCCCGACTCGGGTTGATCAACAGCAATCCTCTGGAGGCGTCGAGCATCGCGATGTCGCCGTCCGACGCCCAGCGGAAGAGCCCCGCGACGTCGAGCACCGCAGGCAGGCCGAACAGGTCGAGCAGCACGCGCGTGCGCGGCCCGTCCGCCCGCTCCGACAGCGCAACACCGACCGGTCGGCTTCTCGCGGTGACGAGGAGATCGTAGACGGTGAGGGCGTCGCTCATGAGGATCGATCGCGACGGCATCGCGGCCCTGGGGTCGGGGGTTGCGAGCATGATGAGCGCGTCGCACAGATCCTCGAGATCGCGGGCCCGCTCCTCGAGAAAGCTCGACCGGGTCCATCGGGTGGCGGTGCGCACCGCTTCGCGTGCGACCTGGGAGAGCGCTTCGGCGCTGGTCGAGCCGGAGGCCACCAGCTCGAGGGATCGCCCCCGGAAACGCGCGTCGTCGAGAATCTCCCGATAGATGTCGAGAAATGCAGCGTCCTGCCCCCGCCCGGCACCCGCCGCGCGCTGCACCAGATCGCGCAGCACCCGCTCCGCCGTCGTGAAAGCTTCGTTCAACAGCCGTGACCCGTCGCCTTGCAGACTCACCCCGCGTCGCGGAGGACGCCGCACCGCTGCCAGCGGGCCGAGCGCACGGCCGTCCACCGCAGAGCGTCCGGGGAGCACGACACGCCGCGCGCCTCCTCCGGCACGGCGACGTCGGGTTCCGTGGACTCGCCTCGCCTCCTCGGATTCGGCGCCCCGCACCGCCAACGACAGGATCCCGCAGAGCGAGGCGAAGAGCGACTGCTCGTCTTCCGAGAAGGCGCGCGACGCGCGCTGCGCGACGAGCACTCCCACCGGCTCTCCCTCGTCGAACAGCGGCCCTGCCACGAACTCCGGATACTGCCCGTCGTCGAGATCGGGCACCGCACACCAGGCGTCGTGCTGCGGAGCCTGCTCGAACGCGACGATCCTCCGCTCCTGGGCCGCAAGGCCGGTGAGCCCCTCTCCGACCCGCAGCTCGACGCGTCCAACGGCCAGCGGGGCGAGCCCTGTGTTGCCGCGCATCACGAGCGACTCGCGCGCCTCGTCCATGAGGTAGATCGAGACCACCGGGGCCTCGAGGATGCGGGCGATTCTCTGCGGCATTCCTTCGAGAATCCACTCGAGTGGAATGGAGCGCGAAGCGAATCCCGACAGGTCGAGCAGCTCGGAGAGCCTCGGCTCGCGCCTCCTTCGCTCCGACGAAGGGACGGGGTCATCGATGGGTGCTTCGGATCGAGCGCGGGTCATGGGTCTATCGGTGCAACCACCCTGCTATCGGCCTGGGGAACCGGACAAGTAATCGGATCTCGTGCGATATCGAGGCGCGCGCCACCGTGACGGCGACGGCTCGGGTCTGCTACCCTGCTGGCCGATGACCTCCGTCGCCCGATGCATCACGTCCGCCATCGTCGTCTCGCTGGTCGCCCTGGGATCCGGGTGCGGCGGCGGTGTGCTGGAGTGCGGCCAGCTCCCGTGCCCCGAACCGCTGCTGATCTACGGGGACCTGACCTACAAGGGCAACGAGCCGGTGCACCTGCGCGTGCGGATCTGCCGCAATGCGCAATGCGGCGAAGGGGAGTTGCAGGCCCCCGCGCTCGGCGCCGACGAAGAGGTGCTCCAGGGGGATCTCGCTTCGACCGCATCGCTCACCAGCCGATCGGCCAGCGATCCGTGGAAGCTGACGGTGAAGGTGCAGGACACCGAGGGCGCCGACGGCGACAAGGTGACGCTGAAGCTGACGACGGTGCCGGGAGGCACGGTGATCTTCGACGAGGCGGCGAGCTCGGTCACGTACGTGGTGACGCACCCGAACGGGCCGGAGTGCCGGCCGACGTGTAGGGCAGCGGTCGTCGAGTTCGACTGATCCCCCTCCGCGACTGTGTCGTCCGCGCTGGATTCGCGTTCGCTCGACCGGTATTCTCGAGGTCCGAGGTACCCGCCGTGAACAAGAACCACCTTCGTACTCTTCGTCGTTCT
>JAKLDZ010000348.1 GCA_022703255.1 Myxococcota bacterium
CCTGCGCGTTGAACGCGTCCCGCTGTGCGTCTCCCGCCGTCGTGATCGGCATCGTCCACCACACGATGAGCTTCATCCCCCAGGCGGCTTCGATCGCCACCATCACGTCGCGGTAGTAGGCGAAGTCGGCGCCAGCGTCGATGTAGCAGAGCTTCATCTGCATCACGTCGTACTCGCTTGCATGCGCCCCGACCCACGCGGAGAACTCGTCGGCCTTCGCCTTCCAACCCGGATTCCCCCGCTCGCGAAAGAGCCAATCCCCCAGGCCGTAGCGTATCGGGTCCGCCCCCCCCATCGCCGTCAAGGCGTCGCGGATGTTGCCCCCGACCGACGCGTGGTCGAGGCTCATCCGCAACGCGCGCGCGTCGTTCAGCGCCGCCTCCGGGATCGACGCGGCATCGAGCGTGGTGTGATCCGCACGGATCCCCTGCGCGTGGGCAGCGGGAACGCTTCCCGCGATCACTGTCGCAGTACACGCCGCCTGCACGATCCCCAGGAACCAGTCTGGCTGTCTCACGTCCCCCTCCGCAAGAGCACCCCCGTCCCCACGTGCGGTTGGTCCCCCCTGGCGCTCGACCGGGCCGCCCTGGAATGACTGCCCGCTCCCCGGTAGGATGCAGCGCTCTGAGGATCCTGCGCATGCACTCCAACACCTCCCATCTCGTCATCCTCTCGATCGTCGCCTTCTGCTCCGCCTGCGGAGGCGCGCCCCCTCCGCCTCCCTCGCGCGCGCCTTCCACCGTGCCCCCCCCGAGAGCCGTCTCCGCTCCTCCCTCGTCCGCCGTCCAGGGAGGCTCCTCGGACGGCATGACGTGCGAGGACGCTCGCGACCAGAACGTCGAGGAAGTGACGATCGGCGCCTCCTCCTCTCCTGACCTCAGCGCGAAGGATCTGGGGGCCGTGCTCAACGGTGGTCAATACCTCGAGGCCTGTCAGGTCCCCCACGATTCCAAAGTCAGCGTCTGCGTCGCCGTCCGGAACGGCGCGGCGATCGGCGTCACCATCGCGCTCGACCCTTCCGATCCCGACCTCGAAAAGTGCGTCGCCGCCGAGGTCCGCAAGCTCTCCTTCCCGTCCCACCCCAGAATGGACGTCGTTCGTACCCAGTTCTGATCCCCTCCCTCACCGTCGTCGCGCGGCCCGCCCGTGCCACTCCCCCTTTCCCCTCGTGCCGCCCACGAAGGAATAGTGCAACGCACGCGTTCGGACTTTGATAGGATCTCGCTACGATGGGCATCGACCCTGGAACGATCATCGGCGGCAAGTACTCCGTGTCGCAGCGCCTCGGGGTCGGCGGCATGGGTGAGGTCTGGGCCGGCGCGTCGCTCCACGACGGCTCCCCCGTCGCCGTGAAGATCATGCTCCCCGCGGCGTCGCTCACCCGCGAAGTCTGGGCCCGCTTCAAACGAGAAGCCCTCGTGCTCGGACGCATCCAGAGCGAGTACGTCGCGCGCGTGCTCGACTTCCTCTCCGACAGGGAGCACGGCCTCGCTCTCGTCATGGAGCTCATCCCAGGCCAACCCTTCAGCGCCATCCTCGCCGTCGAAGGCCGCATCAGCGTCGAGGCCATGACCCTCATCGCCATCGACGTGACCCGCGGGCTGGCCGATCTGCACGAGGCCCAGATCGTCCATCGCGACATGAAGCCCGGCAACATCGTGCTCAATCCCCGCCCGGGCGAGCGCGACCGCGCCATGATCATCGACTTCGGCGTCAGTCGCATCCTGTCCGCCCCCGGCGAGGAGGAGGTCACCGCAATCACGCGCGACGACCGCGTGCTCGGCACCCTCGAGTACATGGCCCCCGAGCAGGTCCTCGGCTCCCGCTCCGTCACGCCGGTCGCCGATCTCTACGCCATGGGCGCCATGATGTACCGCGCCGTCGCCGGACGACACGTGTTCGGCGACCTGGTCGAAGGCAAGCTCGTCGCCGCCAAGCTCAACCAGGATGCCCCCGCGCTCGACACCGGCCGCAAGGACCCTGCCGCACTGCGCTTCGCCGCGATGGTCAACAAGCTGCTGTCCCGGCGCCCCAAGGAGCGCTTCCAGACCGCCGAGGACCTGTTGCTCGAGCTCGAGACGATCGAGGAGCTCCTCTTCCAGCCCGTGACCATGCCCTTGATCCACGTGCAGTTCGAGGAGGAGCAGCCGCCGTCCGACGACGTCTTCGACGACCTGCCCACGACTGCCATGTCGCCCGAGCAGCGTGCCCAGGTCATGCTGCGTCACGCCAAGGCGCTCGCCGACCAGCGCAAGTCCGCCCTCGTCGGCATCCTTGCCCCCAAAGAGCCCTCCGTCTCCGGCGCCACCACCCAGCGTCTCTCCGGCGGTCCCGACGTCGAATCGGTATCGGTGTCCATCACCGATGCCGACTCCCTCGACTCCGAGGAGCAGGCGCTCGCGTTCCCGACGGCAGCACATCCTGCCCCCGCTCCGCAGCCCGTCTCACCCTCCCCTGCCACGCCCTCCCAGGGCTACGCCGCAGCCGCTGTCGGCGTGTCACGTGACGCGGCAAGCCTGTCTCATGCGCCCCCGGCCCCGGAGAGCTTTCCCCAACCGGCCCGCGGCGGACACCTCTCCGCGGGAATGCTCGCCGTCATCGGCCTCTTGATCGCGATCGCCGCCGCCGCCGGCGGTGTCGTCGGGGCCTCCTTCGCCTCGCGCAGAGCCGCCACCTCTCCGCAGCCCTCCGCCCTCCCTCCGCCTGCCGTCGCCGCGACCGCGGCCCCCGATCCTTCTCCATCGCAGGCAGATTCCCTGGCCTCCGCGCAAATCCCCCCCTCCGCGGAGCCGCCCGCTTCCGGCTCCCCGGCGTCCGACGGAAAGCTTCGGCCTGCGACAGCCGGTGTCGCGACCTCGAACATCGCGACCCCACCGCCTCCGAAGCCGACCGCTGCCAGGCAAGCAGCGTCTCCCGCCGCCGCTCCCAAACCGGCGCACCCCGTGACCGCGGTACCGTCCGTTACCGCCTCCCCAACGACTCGCGAGACGGCGACGCCGGAAGCCCCCACGGCAACCGCGCCGACGTCGAAACCCATGCTGCCGGATCAGCCCTGAGGGCAAGACGACCGGGCCCGACGCAGGCCCTGCGGCCCGGCCATCGGCACCCGGTTCTCTCGTGGTCGGTGAGGGGGAGAGCGGTCAGTGACCGCCGCCGCGCTTCGGCAGGGCGTGCCAGATGCGCGTCGACAGGTACAGCCCGATGATCGCGAACGGGAACAGGAACAGGCCCCAGTAGGTCCAGCTCTTCGCCGTGAGGAAGCCCAGAGACAGCGACTGGATGCCGACTCCCATGTAGACGAAGCCGTCGATGACGCCGACGACCAGCCCCGTGGCGCGCTTGCCGCCGAAGTCCGCGGTGGCCGCGCCGGACAGCACACCATGGGTTCCGATGACGCACATGGAGCTGAGGACGATGATGCCGAACATGATGATCGGCTGCGCGATGCTGTCCTTGGGCATTCCGACGACGGTGCCGAAGACGGCGGCGGTCAGCACGATCATGACGCCGTAGAGCAGGCCCGCGACCGGGGCGCGACGACTCTGGAAGACCTTGTCGGACAGGTAGCCCGCTGTGAGGCCGCCGAGCACGCCCGCGGCGAACAGGCCGATACCCAGGTACGACCGGATCCCAGGCATCGCCGACTGCTCCGCCCACGCGCCGAACCAGTAGTTCATCCCGTCGCGAAGCACGCCCGTGCACAGCTCCATCAACGCGATCGTCATCACGACCGGGTGCTTGAACAGCTTCTTGAAGATCCCGAGGATGTCCATGAACTTCAGCGAGTCGGAACCGTCGAAGTCCTTGGCCGAGCCCGTGTCGAACACCCCGAGCCCCGCGTCTTCCGGCGTGTCCCGGATGAACAACCACGTGGCCACGAACAGCAGCACGAGCAGCCCGCCCGGCACCATGAAGTAGCCCTCGGGGTGGCCCTTGATCAGATAGGTCATCACCATCGGCGAGACCGTGTACGCAAGGAACAGCCCGCTCGAGATCATGATGCCGAAGATGCCGCCGAACCGGCCCCGCTCCCGAACGTGGAACCACGCTCCGTTGACCTTCACGATCGCGATGGCCGCGAAGCTCTGGAAGTACATGTTCGCTGCCATCAGCGTCGCGTAGGGCAACAGGAAGTTGTCCGCCCCCACGCTCTCCCGCTTCATCACCAGCAGGCCCAGCAGCAGGTTGATCACCGCCGACCCCGCCGTCGAGATCAGCATCCCGACCCGCCCACCCCACTTCTCCGACAGCACCCCGTTCAGCAGGAAGCTCATCCCGTAGGTGATCGCTCCCGCCGTCCCCGCGATGCCGTGCACGTGGTTGTTGATGAACGCCGGCAGCTCCTCCTTCGCCGGAATGAAGCTGTAGCGCCCCATGTACAGGAACGCGTACGCCAACCCCAACGGGAACCAGTTCATGAACCGGCGGCGTCGGAACGCCTGCGAATACCCCTGGACTGCTACTGCGATTGCCTCGCTCATCTGGTCTCCGGGTTTCCGGACCGCCACCGCGGTCAGCAGCGCATCGAAGCGCCCCAGCCGCGCCATGTCAAGCGGGCCTTCCCCTTCGTCCCTGTTCGCTCCCCAAGACTTCCAGCGATTTCCTCCCACGCACCCGTTGCATCGTGACCCGCCCACGGGCTACGGCACGGCATGCCCAGGATCGTGCTCGCCGACAACCTCGACGTGCTCCCCACCCTCGCCTCCGCCTCGGTCCCCCTCGTCTTCATCGACCCCCCCTTCAACACGGGTCGCGTCCAGAAACACACGCGCCTGCGTACCGTGGCCGATCCCGAGGGCGATCGCGTCGGCTTCGGAGGAAGACGCTATCGGACCGAGCGTCTCGGGGCAAAGTCGTTCGCCGACAGCTTCGACGATCTCCCTGCGTTCCTCGAGCCCAGGCTGCGTGAGGCCCACCGCATCCTCGCGCCTCACGGCTCGCTGTTCCTCCACGTGGACTGCCGCGAGGTCCACTACTGCAAGGTGCTGCTCGATCGCATCTTCGGTCGCGACAGCTTCGTCAACGAGATCATCTGGGCCTACGACTTCGGCGGACGCCCGAAGAACCGTTGGCCCGCCAAGCACGACAACATCCTTTGGTATGCCCGCGACCCCGCACGCTACACGTTCCACTACGACGCCATCGATCGCATCCCCTACATGGCGCCCGGTCTGGTCGGTCCGGAAAAGGCCGCGCGAGGCAAGACCCCCACCGACGTCTGGTGGCAGACCATCGTCCCCACCGCAGGACGCGAGCGCACCGGCTATCCGACCCAGAAACCCCTGCCGATCCTGGAACGCATCGTGCGCGTGCACTCCAACCCCGGGGACCTCGTGCTCGACTTCTTCGCGGGCAGCGGCACGACCGGCGAGGCCGCCGCTCGCAACGGCCGCGACTTCCTGCTGATCGACGACAACCTCGAGGCCGCGCAGGTGATGGCCAGAAGGCTCGCTTGGGTCAAGGGGCTCGAGTGCGTCGGCTTCGAACCGCCCGCGCTCCCCTCGCTTCAACCCCGCTTCTGATACGTCCCCATCAGCACCGCCTGCTCCACCACGTGCCCTTCCATGGCCTTCTCGACGTCGGCCTTCGTGGCGTGAACCATGTCCGGCAACGGGCGATCGACCGCGTAGAGCTTGAAGAAGTAGCGGTGCTCTCCGATGGGAGGGCAGGGACCACCGTAGCCCGCGCGCTTCCAGTCGTTGAGACCCTGGCGCGTCCCCGCGGGCAGATTCGCCGCCGCGACCCCCTCCGCCAGCCCGGTGCACGAGGGCGGCAGGTTGAACAACACCCAGTGCACCCAGGTCATCCGCGGAGCTTTCGGATCCGGCGCGTCGGGATCATCCACGATCAGCACCAGCGCCTTGGCCCGATCGGGTACTCCCTGCCAGGCCAGGGCCGGCGACACGTTCGACCCTTCACACGTGTGCTTGGAAGGAATCCCCGCTCCGTTCTGGAAGCTCAGCGACGAAATCGTCATGGTCATCAGTCCACCTCCGCAGGCTCTCCCTGCCCCTTCCCGATGCCGCCGGAGCGCGTCGGATCGCGGCCGACCCTACATGCGCTGCCGGACCATCTTCCTCGGAACCGCGCCGGACTGCACCAGCATCTGACGAGCCTCGCGCTCCAGCAGCGGATGGATCTTCTTCTGCACGAAGCCTCCGAGCAGCTGGGGATTGATGCCCCGCAGCTTGCGCAGCGCGTGCTTCATCCGCTTCGTGTCGCTCACCGCCGCCGTCGCAAACGCCCGCGCCCGGTACAGCTGGGGCCGGATGTCCTCCAGCTCGCTGCTCTCCGGATCGAACAGATCCAGCGTGTCGTTCGCCTTCTTCCCCTGCCCGGAACGCGCCCACGCCTCCGCAATCACTGCCGCAAGCGATGCCCTTGCCTTGATCTGATCGTGACGCGACAGATCGATCGCATCGGCCAGCGACCGCGCCCGATCCACTTCACCCAGCAGCAGGTGGATCATCCCCCGCTGCGCACGCGCCTCGTCGGCCACCGGCGCCATCACCTTGTCCAGGTTGATCCGCTCCAGGACCTCCAGCGCCTTGCGCGGATCCTCGTGCATCAGGATCTGCGCCTTCG
>JAKLDZ010000349.1 GCA_022703255.1 Myxococcota bacterium
GAGCCGACGAGCGCGGTGTGGCGTTGTCGGTGACCGGGCCGCGGGCCGCGACGCTCGTGGTGCCGATCCTCGCTTCAGACAAGGCAGCGAGCGCCGGTGCCGCCAAGGGCTACGTGACCGTCGAGCTGGATCTGGCGATGCTCGAAGCCAGGCTCATGGGGATCGTCGACGAGCGATTCCCCCACGAGACCGCGTCCATCGCGGTCGTCGACGGAAACCGCCGTGTCGTGGCTGCCCACGGGGTCACGGCAGAGGTCGTGGGGGGGAGCGATGCGTCGAAGCTGCCGGTGCTGGCGGCGCTCCCGGACGGGCTCGCGTGGGATCGGCGCGTGGCGGTGGTGAGCGAGCACGACGAGGGAGGCGTCCGCATGGTCGGCGCCGTCGAGACCGTGGAGGATCTGGGCTGGGTCGTGGCGGTGTGGCGACCCGAGCGCGTGGCCTATGCGACGCTCGACAAGATGCGATCCGACGGCGTGCGGGTCACCGTGGCGGCCCTTCTGATCGCGCTCGTCGTGGGACTCCTGGCTGCACGGTCGGTGATCCGGCCCATCCTGCTGCTGGTGACGCAAGCGCGGCTCATCGGCCAGCGCAAGTGGCGCGAGGTGAGCATGCCGAAGCTGGGTCGCGGCGAGTTCGGCACGCTCGCGGGTTCCCTCGGGAAGATGGCGTCGGACCTGGAGCAGGGCGAGCGGAAGATCGCCGAGGAGGCGCGCCTGCGGGGGGATCTGAGTCGCTACCTGAGCCGGGATCTGGTCAGCGCGATCGTGGACGGCCGGCAGAACCTGGAGCTGGGTGGGCAGCGGATGAAGGTGACGGTGCTGTTCGCCGATGTGGTCGCGTTCACGCCGCTGGCGGAAAGCCGCTCGGCGGAGCAGGTCGTGGCGCTGCTCAACGAGCTGTTCTCGTTGCTGACGGAGATCGTGTTTCGCCACGACGGGACGGTGGACAAGTTCATCGGCGACTGCCTGATGGCGGTGTGGGGAGCGCCGGTGGCCACGCAGGATCACGCGGAGCGGGCGCTCGCTGCCGCGGAAGACATGATGCGCTTCCTGGAGAACGCCAACGAGCTGTGGCGGGACAAGTACGGCGTCGAGATCCGTCTCGCGATCGGGGTCAACTCCGGCGACGCCATCGTGGGCAACATCGGTTCGGACAAGCGGATGGAGTACACGGTCATCGGTGACGTGGTGAACGTGGCCGCGCGCCTCGAAGCGATCGCTGCGCCCAACCAGGTACTGGTGGGACAGGAAACCGAAGCGCTCGGACGCGATGCGTGCGCCCTGCTCCCGCTCGGAGAACGACGCCTCACGGGGCGCGAGAAGGCGATGGCGGTCTACGAGCTCGACACCGCTTGAGCGGCAAGGCGTGCCGACGCCTCCGGGCTCGATCGGCTCGCCGACCATCAAGGTGCAGCCGTCGAGCGGCACATGCCCGCAGAGCAGGGACACTGCAGCCGCCACGACCCACGCGGAGAGACCGCTGGAGGGGACGCGGAGGCGGCGGGGCGTCACGGCGTCGAACCTGTCGGCGGCGACGGGAGCTCCAGCGCTGCCATGAAGGCCTCGGCGCACTGCGCTGCCGTGTAGGGCTTGTTGAGGAACCCGGAAGGCTGATCCGGGCCGAAGCGTGTCGCGGCGTCGCTCTCCGCGTAGCCGCTCGTCACCACGATCGGGATGTCGGGCCGGACCGAGCGGATCCGCGCGAAGGCTTCCGGACCGTCCATGACCGGCATGGCCGTGGCCTCCGGGATCCCGCTTCCCGTGTCGCTCACCTCGAGGAACACGCACTCTCCCTCGGGCAGGGTCTGGTTACCGATCAGCCGGCGCAGGTACCTGCCCACCCACGACCGCCAGATGGTTGGTCACGACGCGTTGCCGCGTTGCTACGCTGGTGCCGTCCCGTTCCTTCGGGTTCTTGGTTGGCTTCTCGATGCGGAGGGTGCATCCTGGTTGGGAAGCGCGGTACTGCCATGTCCCCGGGAGGTTGCCATGCCATTTCGTGTCGGAAGGTTTCAGCTGTTGGAATTCGCGCTTTGCGCCCTCTGCGGTTGTTTCGAAGGGAGTGACGATGTCGCCTCGGAGTCCACCACCCGATCCGCCGCTGCGCTTGTGGGCGGACAGGTGGACGATCAGGCCTCGCCCGTGTTCCCTTCCACCGGGCTGTTGAAGTACGACCTGGGTGAGAAGGGCGTGGGAATCTGTACTGCCACGATGTTGTCGTGCTCCGTCGGGATCACGGCAGCTCATTGCTTCTGCAACCAGGGGAGCAAGCTCGAGGCGATCGACGGCGGCGGAAATCTCTACGGGCAGCTTCATGCCAAGATAGACTTCGACGTGGCCGAACACGTCGAAGCGGTGTCGGGCTATTCGCTCGAGATTGCAGCCATTGAGCAGACTGGGTGTACGGGCCAGGTTCAGCCGCGCGATCTTGCTGTCTTCAGCCTGTCGGATGGAAAGGGCAACGCGGGGAAGGGGGCGCTCCAGGCACTCCGAACGGCCGTTATCGCGGAGACGGGAGCCGCCGTGGTTGGAGCGCAGACCATCGCAGTCGGCTACGCCGGCAACGGCACCTGCGCCACGCTCACAGGGGAAGCCTATCCCCTTTGCCACCGAGAGTACGGGCTACTTCCAATCACCTCGGTTGGATCGATGGTCGTTGCCGGTCCTCACGAGGGCGTGCGTACGGCACAGGGGGACTCAGGTGGTCCCTTGTTTCTTCCGAGCTCGGCCGATGGTGAGCTCCGGATCGCTGGCATCCTGAGCGGACAAGAAAGCACGCACCGCTCGTTCTACGTTCACGTGAGCGACGCCAGCAGGCGAGCTTGGATCGAGAAGGCGGTCGGGATTCTGACCGTCGACACCGACGGCGACGGAGTGGCGGACGCATGCGACCTGTGCCCTCACGACAGCTCCGCATCGGGTGCCGGGGACCCCGACAGCGACGGTGACGGGACACCGAACGCGTGCGACGGTTGTCCGTGCAGCCCCGGCGTGACAGACGACAAGAAGCAAGGTGACGGGGATGGCGTCTGCGCCGAGTGCGACGATACGCTCCACGACCAGAACGGGCGGGTGCCGGACTTCTGCTCGCAATGGTGTGCCGCCAACCCCAAGGACAATTGCCCCACCTACAATAACCCGGCACAATACAACTGCAACGCAGACGCGGAACGCGCCACCAACGCGGCCGTGCTCGGGGACCAGTGCGATCCTGTACCCTGTCCCGCTGGCGCGCCCAAATGGGCCGACGTGGTCACCTCTTCTCAGGTTCTGCCGCCCGGACCTGGCGACATCGGGCTGATCATCGAGAATCACACGAGTCGCCTGGCGCGGTTCGTGGTCAAGAAGCTGCTCTCGGGAGCCAAGCAGAAGGATGTGGCGCTCCTCGACAGCGCTGCCTACCGTTACTGTGATCCCGGGTTCGGCGTGGTCTGCAAGCGCGATGCAGTCATCGATGAGTCGCTCCTCCTCATCCCAGAGGCCGAGGAGGAAGTCGACGGGATTTGGCACATTGTGCGCGCGCGGACCGGGTTGACTGTGAACCCGGATCCCTTCGATGACGAGGGATTCCCTGTCGACACGTCGCTCGACGCACGTGACTACCGCTGCGGCACGTCGCAAACGCCAAAGTCAGGAGGGACCGGGGAACCCGAGCCGTACTGCAACACCCACTCCGTCTACTGGAGCTACGGCAGCGATTTCGCGAAGTGGCAGGCGAGGTGGCCGGGCGAGGCGCCCGAACTCGCGCCAGCATCGTCAGGGTCGAGCGAGGACGGAGGCCGATTCTGGTTCCACGTGGAGACGGCGCTTGGCATGACCAACACGACCTCGGGCCAGCATCCGACGCTCGACAGCTCGACTCCTCACTACCTCGCCAATCACTTCGAGTACGTTGCGCCGATCTACAACTACGTGACCGCAAGGGCTCTTCCGCCTCTCGAGGCGATCCCGCCCTTCGATCCTCTGGGTCGAATCCACCAGTGCCCCAACTGTGGCCTTCACGAGCTCACGCTGCCGATCGACATCCCGTTCGTCGAGCACCCGAACGAAGCGCTGTTGCTCGGAAAGGTCGTCACCGCCCACGGCTCCGCGTTGGGGTTCCTCGCTCCGCAGGGCGGTGTTTGGGATGCGGGCACGCTGTTCGACGACCAGGTGAGAGCCGCGCTGCTGCAGCCGGGACTGCTGTGGCTCTCTCCTGCCGAGGCCAACCCGATGATCGGCCGCGGCCCGGGCAATCCGGCTACCGTGGCGATCACCTCTGACGGCACCGCACTGTCACACCGGCTGTACATCAACCGGGGTCGACTGACGATGGGCTTGCGCGTTCCCACTGTTGCAGCGTTCGCGGAGCCGCCGGCCGCGCGTTCTGGCTTTGCCGCGGTCTACGCGCGATCACAAGGTCGTGTCTATCTTATCGGTGGCAAGGCTTCTGGCCCTGCCGCGGTCGAAGCGCCGGTGCTCGCTGCCAATCTGACGGACGGCTCCTGGATGCGTTGGCCGTCGGGCGGCTACCAGCCCGAAAACGTGCTCAGCGCAACGTACTCGATCGCCGACGACTCGCTGTGGGTTGTGGAAGAGACCGCGGGCGCGCAGAAGCGCTGGGTGCGGATTGTGCGGATTGACGCGAAGAACGGCTCCGCTCGGGTGTTCGGACCCTGGCCGCGGTTCGGATTCTCGGACCGCCTGTGGCTGTCGGCGGATGTGGAAGGCGGGATCCTCCTTACAGCCTCCAGCAGCAAGCACTCGAGGCACGCCATTCTGCGCCTGCGCACGCTCGCACATCAGATCGTCGCCGAACGCGTCCATCCCGGTCAGGGCGCTCTGGCGGATGCACCGGTCGTGGACGCAACAGGTGTCCGGATCATTTTGGTTTCGGGTGAGGTCCGCAGGTTGGAGGGTCTCGAGCATCCGGCAGGCCCGCCGAAGGATCACGTGGGAGAGTGGGTGCGATGAAATCGTGGGCTCACTCCAGTGCCGCGGCTTGCACGTTGGCCGTGGGCGCGTTGGTCCTGATGCGCGCATGCGACCGCACTGGCGCGTCCCCGGAGGCTGCGGAGGCAGGCGGCGGAATGGCCGACAGCGCAACCGAGGATCGGGCCATGCCGAGGGATGCGCCAGCGGAGGCGCCGAAGGATACAGGGTCGGACGAGAAAGCTCCGGCGGTGTGCAACGACCCGCCGCCAGCGGACTTGCCTGGGTGGGAGATCAACTCCGAGTGGTCATGCAACTGCAAGCTTTTCGAGCCGGGGCCCGGAGCCGCGCTGCCTCAGCAGGGTACCTGGGAGACCTGCCCGACCCCAGGGCCGGAGAACGTCGACTGCCGCATCCTGACGCCTCCCGCGGGATGGTACCCCTGGATGCCCGGAGCCTCCTGGGCGATCAACCCCGACACTGGCAAAGCGAACATCGCCATCTCGTACAGTGACTCTCCGAAGTACTTGGAGTCAACGCGCAGGTTGTTCGTGGTGCAGGAGGTGGACGGCCCGATCATTGGGGCGCTCGTCCAGGTGGCGAATCCCGACCGTGGCTGCTTCGTCATGTTCAGCAACATGAACGAGGGCAAGCTCCTGCTCAGTGTCATGGGGGACAACACGTATTCGAAGCAGGACTTCACCAAGCAGGCGATCCTCGGTGGCGCCGTGGGCGCGTCGCTGGCCCATCTTCTCTATGTCTACGACCCCCCCCCGTTTTCGGACTTCATTCTTTCGTCGTTCGTGTCCTCCGAGCTCCTGGTCCGGGCGACGATCACGTTTGGCCGTGCAGCCAGTGATTGGAGCCTCTCATCGTGGCAGCAGGTCCACGAAACCGGGTCCGACCCTGAAGGACTCCCCGCCTTCCGGACCGTGATAAGGGGGAAGGACGTGTTCTTCCAGGTGAACCAAGGAGGGAACACGTATGTGATGTCGTGGGATCCCGTGAACGGCGAGCGCCCGTTGCTCCGCTGGTACGGGGATCCCCTCCAGGGCGCAGGCAACCTCGGCTCCGACGGCAAACAGATGGTGTGGACCTACGCCGTTCGTTCGGTTCCGAACACCAGCTTCAAGTTCGATCAGTTCACGATGATGACGGGCCCGCACACGACTGATCCTGCCGTCCTGCAAGCTGCGGCGAAGCCGGTGCGCGAGGAGTATGATCCGATCTTCCTGCCAGATGCGGCGTATGCAGTCGGGTGTGGCTATGCGGCGCATACCACCCTGTCCTCGGACCTTGTGGTCGTGCGGCTGGCGGACGGTGCGGGCTGGGTGGTGAAACGCCTGCCGCAGCCGGACAAGGACAAGTGGTCGTTCGGTCCCGTGATGGGTGTCACCTGCGACGAGGTGTTCGTCGGGGAGTCGTCACAAGCCCTCCGGTCCATTGCGCGAATCTCCCTCTCGTCTCTTGGCGAGCCGAACCTGCCACCGCCGTGAAAGGGGGCATCCCTGGACAGCTCGCGGCCCGGGCAATCCGGCCCGGTGGCGATCACCTCCGACGGCACCGCACTGTCACACCGGCTGTACGTCAGCCGGGGCCGACTGACGATGGGCTTGCGCGTTCCCA
>JAKLDZ010000035.1 GCA_022703255.1 Myxococcota bacterium
CTCCGCGTCCTGGGTCTTGCCCGCAAGAAGCTCCAGCTCGAGCCACGCTCCCGCGTGATCGGAGTCGTCGGAAACCGCCTGCTCCCAGGCCGCCCGAGCCCCCTCCGCGTCGCTCTGGTGCTCGGCCAGATACTGACCGCGCAGCAGCTGCGCTCGCGCCGACTGCTCCGGTCCCGACGCCGTCTTCACCAGCGCGTCGAGCAGCCTGCCAAGGTTCTTGTAGGACTTGCGACGCTGCAACAGCGAAGCGAGCGTCTCGACCGGCTCTCGGAACTCCGGGTCGGCGTTGTACGCAGCGAGCAGATCGCGCGCCGCGCCCGCCTCGTCCCGTACCGCCTCCCGCAGCACCCCCGACTCGTACGATATCAAGGCCTGCTGCTCCTTGACCTCCGTCGCGGCATGCTCGTCCGCGAGCCACTGAATGCTCCGTCCTACGGCTTCCTGCGCCATCGCGGGGGGAGGACTGCTCTGAGAAGCCGAAACCTGCTTGGGATCAGTCGGGTTCGTCATGCGTGCGGAGATTCCTCGGCTCGTACAAATACGTCCAACCAGCCTTTTTTGCCAGACAGAAACACCCATCGACCCAGGCACGATACCGACGCGCAAGGCTCGCGGGATGCCCCTCTCAAACACGGACAGCGTGGCAGTCTTGTGGGCTCGTCTCCGGCGCGTTGAAGCGGTCGGAGATGCCCCGCTCGCAGTCTAGGACAGGTCGAGGCGCTGTGACCAGTAAAGTCCTCGGTGGGGATGCGCGAAACGCGATCGTAGCGGCGGCTGCAGACCGGCTCGGATCACTCCGGCCCGATGACCGTGTCGAGCTTCTCCTTCACCCGCCCTTCCACCATCCCCTTCAGCGGCCGAAGCAGGAACGGCAAGTCGATCTGCACCCGGACCTCCGTGTCGCTCACGTTGACCTGCCCGCTCGTCCCCTTCGCCGTCCCCTCCGGCGTGTCGAACTTGATCGAGTCCCCTTCCCAACGCCACCGGATCCCCAGCTTCTCTTGCATGCTGCGGGCGAGTTCTTCCGCCTTCGCACGGGTGTTGTCGCGGCTCAGGGAGTGCTTGCGTCGCATGTCGATGGTTGCCATTCTGCTTTCTTTCCTTGTTCGTCTCGTCTCGGGTCGCCCGCGGTGGCCCTCACCTTCCCGGCGTCGCCTCGCTCCACGTGCGAACTCCTACTTACCTAAGTTCTTCACGATCCAGAAGCCCGTCGGTGTGTCTACCGGCCCCCCCACCTCCCCCACCCCCAGGGTGAAGAGCACGTAGTTGGGCGCAGGCTCGAGTATGTTGACACCTATCCGACCGAGATCCACCGCAGACCCCGGATCCCCTCTCGCCACCGCCGCCTTGAAGTCGCTCTGCGCTAGCTCTCGCAGCTCGGTCGCCAGCACCTCCGCCTCCACCCTCGTGCGCGCCCGTGGCGATGCTCGCTCCGCTCCCCGGTACTGCACCAGCACCACACCGAACCGCAACGAACGCGGCGCGTTGAACGGCAACGCCGGAGGCACCGTCCCGTCCGCCAGCCGCGACCCGGGTTGCCCCGCAAGGACCGGCTTCTGCCGTTCCCGCAGCAGCGCCTCCAACGGCCCAACCCCCGCGTCGACCGCCGCGCTCACGCTCCCGACAGGCTCGGGCAACAACGCCTCCGGCGGCCTTGGCACCTCTCTCGCACGCGGACGTCCCCACACCACGATCACGATCGTGACGACCAACACCAGAGCTCCGAGCAGCGCTGAGGTCGTCTTCTGCATGAGACGTGGCCCTATCACAAATCAGGGCGGGCGCGCTCCCCCGTTCCCCTCGCTGCCCCCCCCCGGCGACACCCGGGCGGTGATCGAACACACCAACTCGTGGTCCCTGGAGCCGGAGTTGTGCCATCATACGCGCGCACACCTCCAAGACGGATACCTTCGAATGCTCAAAGTCGAATGCGAGGGCTGCGGGTCCCCCTACAAGGTCGATGATCGCCGCGTGCCACCTGGCGGCTTGAAGATGCGCTGCCCGAAGTGCGGCGCGACTTTCATCGTGCGCAAAGACGCTGGCGCCGATGCCCCCGCCGCTGCACCCGCCCCCGCGCCGTCGCTGCGCTCCCCCGTGCAGAAGCGAACCATGCTCGGTGTCGGGCTCTCCGGCCTCCCTCAGTCTCCCGGCGCCGCTCCCCCTCCTCCCACCGAAGACCCCGGCCTGCCCGTCGTCGCCAAAGGCCCGCCTCCCGCCCGACCGGCCCCGCCGCCTCCCCCTTCGCTCGATCAGGTCGGTGCAGGCTTCGGCTCTCTCGATCTCGGCCTCCCGGAAGACGACGCGGATCTGCCCGCGGTCGCCCAGGAGGCCGGACTGCCGGCACTCGCTCCGCAGGCTGCGCTCCCCGCAGTCCGCGGCGCCCGACCCGCACCTCCCCCGCCACGGCCGCGCCCCCCTGCCCCGCCCGCCGCTCCCGCAGCCGACTTCGGCAACATCGATCTGCCGATCGTCAGCTCCGGCGCAGGCCTCCCGGCCCCCGCGCGCCCCAGGGGCCTGGTCGATCTCCCTTCGCCAGCGCGACCCAACGCCGATCTCCCTTCTCCTGCGCACGTCGGCCTCCCCGCGGTGCAGGGCAAGTCCCCACGGCAGATCACCGGCGCGGCCCTCGGCTTCGGCGAACCCGATCTGCCCATCATCGCCAACGTGCCTCTGCCGGTCCCCGCCGCGGGCGGCGACTTCGGCGACTCCTTCGGCGAGCTCGACCTGCCCCTCGCAGTCGATGGGCAACGCGATCTCCCAGCTCCATCCGACGTCAACGCGCACCTGCCCGCCGCGGCCGAGTTCCTTCCCACGGTCACCCAGCCCGACCGGTACTTGCCGTCTGCGGCCGGAGGCGGCGCCGGGCTCCCCTCTCCCGCTGGCGCGGGCACCGAGGCCGAGGAGTTCGACGTCACCGCGGAAGTCGACGACGGCGTCTGGCCGAAGCCCCCCGCTCCGGGCGAAGAGCCCCGGCGAGTCACGCAGAAGCTCGGCTCGTTGCCCCCGGTTCCGCCCGGGGAGGGCGAAGAGACGCTGCAGCGCGAGGGGCGTGGAGGCATCGCGTTCGGCGAAGTCGATCTCGGGGCCGGACCGGATCTCGGGAGCTCCGCGACCGACGTCGGCGGCGCCGGCCCGATCGCCCAGCAGTCCCCCGACTTCGGCGAGCGTCCCCTCGCTCCCCCCTCCGAAGAGGACATGGAGTTCGGCGCCATCCCGCAGGAGCAGGAGTCGGCCACGGCCAAGGCGCCGGTTGCAGCCCCTGGGCCCAAGCTCGACGTGGGCGCGCAGCCACTGCCGGCGGCGCGCGCCGGCAGCGCACGGGGAGCCGCCGGGGAGCCCGCGCCGAAACGCAGCAAGACGCTCAAGCTGCTTGCTGTCGGACTGATCGGCGTGGTGGGTATCGGAGCAGCGCTTGCCGCGACGCCCTACGGCGCCTTCGGCACGCACGTGATCAGCGATCTGATCTACGCCAACGACAACAAGAACCTGCTCAAGAGCAAGATCGATCAATCGCGCTCGCTGTTCGCCAAGGACACGACGGACGCTGCGTTGCAGGCAATCATCGCGTTCGACGGTGCGGTGCACCGTGCACCGCGCCTTGCGCCGATGGCGGCGTATGCGGCCTACGTGGGCTTCGCCCGGGAGGTTCGCTTCGGCGCCGACCCCGCGGTGCACGCACACGCCGTCTCGCTGCTCGCACAGGCCGCGAAGCTCTCCAAGGACGCGGAGCACATCGCCCTGGCCAGGGCAGCCGAAGCCGTGGCCGCGGGTCAGATCGCCAAGGCGCGAGCGGACCTCAACGCGCTCTCTCGCAAGAACCCCGATGACATCGACGCTGCAACCCTGTCGGGGGAGCTGGAGATGCTCGCGGGCGATCACAAGGCCGCCCTCGAGGCGTGGAACCGCGCCGCACAGCTCGAGCAGTCTCCGAGGACGTCGTTCGGCCGCGCACGCGCGCGCTTCGCGCTGCGCGACTACGAGAAGGCCAGACAGGAAACCCAGTCCGTCCTCGATCGAAGCGCAGAGCACGTCGGCGCCCGCCTGCTGATGGTGCGGATCCTCCGCAAGACCTCCGCCGACGAAAAAGCCGTGCCGATCCTCGAGGAGCTCGTCAAGCCCGGCAAGCTCAGGGAATCCGCCAGCAAGGGTGAGCTGGTCGCCGCGTACACGCTGCTCGGCCAGGTCCACCTCGCCCACTCCCGCATGTCGCTGTCCGAGACCGCCTTCGCCGAGGCCCTCAAGATCGATCCGAAAGACGCCGAGGCGCTGTGCGGTTTCGGCGAGGTGCTCTTCCGCGAGGGACGCTTCGCCGAGGCCCTCGCCCGCTACGAGGCCGCGATGCAGGCCAACGCCGAGAACCCCATCGCGCGCATCGGCGCGGCCAAGACCAAGATCGCCCTCGAGCGCCTGCAGGACGCCAAGGACCTCCTCAAGAAGCTGCGCGAAACCCGCCCCGCCGATCCCCAGGTGGCCTTCTGGCTCGCTCGCGTCGAGCAGTCCCTCGGCAACAAGTCCGAGGTCGAGAAGATCCTCTCCGACGCCATCGCCCGCGCGCAGGGCACGGAGTACGTCATCGACCTGTACGTGGCGCTGTCCCAGCACCTCGCCTCCGTGGGCAGGGCTCAGGAGGGGGAGGCCAAGCTGGCCGAGGGACGGCAGAAGCTTCCCGACACGATCGAGCTGCGCAAGGCGCTGGCCGACGTGCACCTGGCTGCGGCCCGGCTCCCGGAGGCGAAGGCCGAGCTGGAGAACGTATTGGAACGGGACCCGAACGATCTGTACGCGCTCTTCAACATGGGGGTCACGCTGCGACGGATGGCGCGGTACGACGAAGCGCAGGCGATCTTCGACAAGGTGTCGGGCATCGACAAGAACTACCCCGGGCTCGCCCTCGAACGCGGCGTGCTGTTCGAGACCTCGGGACAGGCCCAGCGCGCCCTCGAGATGTACCAGGAAGCCCTGCTCAAGGCCCCCAACGACCCCGACCTCATGCTCCGCGTCGGCTCCGCCCAGGTCGCCTCCGGCCACGCAAGCCAGGCCGAAGAAACCCTGCGCAAGGTCCTGCAGGCGCGCCCCAACAGCGCCGAGGCCAACCACTACCTCGGTCGCTCGCTGCTGCTCAAGGGAACCAACCTCACCGAGGCCTTGCAGAAGCTCCAGCGCGCTGCCGAGATCGATCCCAACCGCGCGGAGTACTGGCTCTTCATCGGCTGGGCGGCCAACGACGCCGGCCAACCCCAGGCCGCCCACGACTCGCTCCGCAAAGCCCTCGAGCTCGACAAGAGCCTCGCCGACGCCTACTGGCAACGCGGCGTGCTCGGCCGACGCCAGGGCGCCGTGCGCGACGCGGAGCGCGATCTGCTCAAGGCCCTCGAGCTCAAGCCCTCGCGATTCGAAGCCCACGCGACCCTCGCCGAGGTCTACGAGGAGACCCGCCGCTGGGATCAGGCCCAGGCCGCCTGGCGCAAGGCCATCACCGGAGACCCCTCGAACTCCTTCTGGCACTACAAGCTCGGCAGGCTGCTGTACTCCAACGGCAACCGCGGCGAGGCGGGCGAGGAAGTCGCCAAGGCCGTGGAGCTCTCCTCCAAGGAAACCTCCCGCCCCGCCTGGCTCTGGGAAGCCTACATGATCCTGGCCGAGTCCAACCGCGCTGCCGGCAAGCGCCAGCAGGCCATCGACTACTACCAGGAGTTCCTCAAGCTCGCCCCGCCCGACTCGCCGTTCCGCAACGACGCCAAGAAGGCCCTCGCCACCCTCGGTGCCGAGTAGAGCCGTCGCCGCCAACCCCCGCCTCTTCCTCCAACCCTATCGCTGGTACGCGCACCCTTCGCCCTCCACCGGCGCCGCGCCCTCCCAACGCAAACGCTCCGGCGCCGGCGCCCCCTTGCCGCCCGCCGCCGACTCCGCCGGCTCGTAGCCCAGCCTCAGCTCCCCTCCCGCCTCCGTCCAGCTCCCCTTGCGAACCACGAGCCCCGACCACACGCACCGCGCCCCAGGCGGACACGGCGATACCCTGTCCGTCATCCGGAAGCTCCCGCCCGATTCGATCTCGATCACCCGCGGGTAATTTCGTTCGCCACACGAACCGTTCGTCCACGTGCCCACCCATCGCGACGTCCCCGCGGACGCGGACACCGCAGTGGAAGCCGCCGGCGTCGGGGACGACGCGGGGACCTCGACGGGGACCGGCGCAGGCGCAGGCTGCGGGCACGCGCACGCGCAGGGCAGCAGCATGGGGACGAGAGCGCAGAGAAGAGGGCGCACCATGGGGGGAGAAGCTATCAGGGAAGGCGGCGCGCAACCAGCAACGCGCGCGGGGCCTGCCGCCCCCTTGTCGCGCGCCGAGATGACGCTCTCAGTAGTTCCCCGAGAACCAGCGCGTGAAGTTGGTGTCGAGCTCGTGCATCGAGTCTTCCAGACGCTTCCACATCCGGTCCACGTCGTTCGTCATGAACACGACGTCGTGCAGCTTGCCGTCGAGCCCCTTCGCGTACAGCTTGCGCACCAGCTCCTGACGGAACCCCAACCCCTCCAGAATCGGGATCAGATCCGTGCGCTCCACCGGCACCTGCATCTGCATCCGCTCCACACCCGCCTGCTGCGCCAGGATCACGAACTCCTCGCACAACCCCGCACGCACCCCAAGCCCCTCGAACTCGTCATCCACGATGACCCGCAGCTCCGCAATGTGCCGCGTCCACCCGTAGGCATCCCGGTCCAACGTGCCGTCGGCGATGATGCGACCGTCGAGCTCCGCCACCAGACGCCAGTGGTTGTCGCTGTCGACCTCCTTGAGCCGTCGGGACAGGATCTCGTGGTTGTGGACGTTGTATCGGAGGTACTGCTTGATGTCGTCGGGCAGGCGCGTGAGGAAGGCCATCAGCTTCTCGAGGTCTTCCAGCCCCGGCTGGCGAATCTGCACTTCGCGGCCATCATGAAGCGTCAGGACGGCGAGCTTGTGTTCCATGGGCAGCCCCTTGTCTCCGGATTGTTGAGGCGTCGATGGTCGCGGAAACCCCCTCGCGATGCAAGAACGACCTGCCGCGGAAACACACTCCCCCGCTGCCCCGAGTCGGTTCTCCCCTCCACCCTCCCCCGGCCTCACGGGCTCCGCGCGCAGCGCACCCCGTGACTGTAAAAGGATGCTCCAGGAGCGTCGTAGTTTCGCTGCACGTTCAGCAAGGAACCGTTCGCTGCGTCCGCGTCGAACCCCCCGCCTCGCATCACCCGAAGCGTCCCTGTCCCGAGGCTCGCACAGTCCACGCACGGCACCGGATACGGCTCCACGAACCAGTCCTGCGTCCACTCCCACAAGCTTCCCGCCATGTCCGCCTGGCCCCATCGCGCGTCGCCCTTCGGCGAACGCGAGCCCACCACCGGAAGGTCGGCCAGCGAGCAACTCGCGTTGCCGTCGGCCAGGCACTCGTACACCGCATAGGTCGGATCGATCCCCCACGCGTTCGGCGGATCGGACCAGGGGAAGACCCGGTGACCCGACGCGTCTCCGCCCCCCGCGGCCGCGTAGTTCCACTCCGCCTCCGTCGGCAGGCGCCCGCCATCCCAGATGCAGAACGCGTACGCCATGTACCAGTCGAGACAGTTGATCGGCTTCGCCTCGTTCCCTCCCGACGCGTCGGTCCAGGTCTGGTACCCGGCGCTGCACTTGAGCCGGCTCTTGAGCTCCGCCTGATCCGCAGGCAGCGGCCACGACGCGTTCCACCCTGCATCCGAAGTGTTGTGCGGATTGCGCCCCGATCCAGCCGCCGGTTTGCTCGCCGGATACTGCTCGACAAACTTGCGGTACCTCCCCACCGTCACCTCGTACCGATCCAGAACGAACGTCGAGACCGTCGCCCCGTAGCTCTGATCCGTCGCGTTCACCGCGTCGTACGAGCGCTTGAACGTGCCCCCCGTCACCTCCGAAGCCCCGCAGCACGACTGGTCCGCCCCCTTGCCGCACTTCGACGCCATCCCCACGCAGCTCGGCGTCACGCACGCGCCCTCGAAACACGCCGGCTTCGCATCCCCGCACTTCACCCCCGTGTTCCACTGGCCCGCCGGCTGGCACGTCTGCACCAGATTCCCGCTGCATCGCTTCGAACCCGGCACGCACACCCCCGTGCACGCACCCGCCTGGCAGACGTACTGACACGCCGTGCCGCTCTTCCAGTGCCCCGTCGCATCGCACGTGCGCGGCACCAACCCCTGACACTCCCCTGCTCCCGCCTCGCACTCGGGCGCCGGCGCGTCCGATGCCGCGTCGACCGACGCATCCAGGTCGGGCCCCGCCTCCGCTTCCACCCCCGTGTCGAGCTGCGCCGAGTCCCCTCCCTCGCTCGCCGATTCGTTGCTCCCCGTGTCGCCCACGCCCGGATCGATCGACGGATCAACGGCCGGATCGATCGACACGTCCCCTGCCCCCTGATCGACCGACGCATCCGCGACCGGGGCGGCGTCGTCGACGATCTCCCACGCATCCAGGCCGGAGATCCTGGCGCACCCCGACGCGGCCGGGATGGCGCCGGCAGCGATCGTCACGGCAAGCGCAAGCGCGCGTCTCAGAACCATCCGCCCACCACCATTCCCGCGCTGGTCGTGCCGCTCCACGGCTGCACGCGGAGACCGGGACGACGACCGAGCTGAGGCTTCGCGTCGTTCGAGGCGGGCCACAGGAGCGAGGCCACGCCGACGCCCGCGCCGACGATCCCGACGCCGAATCCGATGTTGGACACCCATGCGAGCCGCCTCCCCGCGTCGAGCTCCGAGCGCGCATCCTCCGGACACGCATGCGCCCCCGTGTCGCATCGCGACTCCAGCGCCGACTGCTTCGAAAGCGCCATCACGCCCGTCACCGCGCCGGTCACGAGCCCCGCTGCCCCCACCCCGAAGGCCACGTAGGCGAGCGTGTGGCTCCGCCCTCCCGATGGCACCTCGGGCCCGGGTCGGATCGCGTCGACCTCGACTGCGCCTTCGGTGGATGGCTCCTCGGGCTCCGCTCCGTTCCCCGGGGTCATCGAGATCGCGACCCGCTCGTTCTGCCGCTCCGCGAGCTGGACGGTGACGCGCGCAGGCGCGAATCCGGGTGCGGACACGGAGATGACGTGCCTGCCGGGGTTGAGCTTGCGCGGAGCGGACAGGGCGGCGGCGGACAGCAGGTGCGAGTCGATCCTCACGGTGGGCGGAGTGCCGGCGGGGAGGCCGCTGATCGCGATCTCGACGGACGGGATTCTGGAGGCGAGCTGGGCGGCGAGGTCGGTGGCCTCGTTGCGGGCCCTTTCGAAGACCTGGGGCTCGCCGGGGTGGCGCGGATAGCGCACCGCTTCGAGGGCCCGATCCCGCGCCTCCAGCAGCTGACCCAGGGCGTCGTGCGCCCGCGCGGTCGCCAGCGCCGTGGTCGGCACGTGCATGATTTCATTCGCTGTACGAAATGCTTTCAGCGCGCCCACGGGATCGCGCGCCTGCATGCGCTCGATCCCCTGCTCCATCAGCGCTCGCGCGGTCTCCCGATCCGCGGCCGACGGCTCCGCTGCGCTCGAGCGACCGGCGCAGCAAAGCGCCAACGCCAACGCCACGAAGGTGATCCGCACCGCGCGCTGCAGCCCGCCGCTGTCAGAAACCGAAGTCATGGACCCGCTTTCGCGTCGTGGTGTTGGACGGCGCCACGGACTTGCCGGACGGGACGCGCGGCTTCGCGCGGACGCTCGCGACGGGTGGCGAGGAGGCCGACGTCGCCGCGGAGGCGCTGTCGAGAGCAGGTGAGGAGCCCGGGGTCGCGACGGCCGACAGCTCGCCCGCCGCGAGTCCCGGGGCCGAGGAGAGGGAAGCCGACGGGGAGGTGGCGGGGACGCTGTCCGGTCCTCCGCCGCGGGCGGCGAGGAACGCGGCCACGACACCCACGACGATCGCGGCGGCCACCCCCAGGGCCAACACCCTGCCGTTGGAGAGCTTGCGCGCGAAGGGCGCATCCATCGGCGTGGCGACCGAGAGGCTCGACACCTGCGAGAACTCGCCGGCCGAGAGCGTGGTCCCGGTGAGAGCGGAGGCGGTGTGGTCCGTACCGGGAGGCAATGGTTCGTGAGACGACGCATCCGGTGCACCGGAGGGCGCGGGGCTCGACTCGCAGGAGACGCTCTCGATCTTCGTGAGCATCGAAGCGCGGGATCGCAGGGTGTCGCCGCAGAGCTCCTGCACCCACTCGCCGACCTGCGAGGCGGTGGCCGGAGACGCCTGCTCCTCGAGGGCCAGCGCCATCTCGCGCGCCGTGCCGAAACGCCGGGCCGGATCCCGCGCGAGCCCCCGCATCACGATGTCGTCGAGCTCCCGCGGAATGCCCTCCACGATCGACCCGGGCGCAGCGGCGACACCGAACAGGATGTCCGTCACCACCGCCCCGGGTTCCTCGGCGTCGAACAGCCGACGCCCCACCAGCGCCTCCCAGAGCACCACCGCCGCTGCGTAGATGTCGGTGCGACGATCCACGGCTCCGCGGCTGAGCTGCTCGGGGGACATGTAGCCGAGCTTGCCCTTGAGCTGTCCCTCGCGCGTGGTCTGAAGACGGTTCGCGGCCTTCGCCACGCCGAAGTCCACCACCCGCGCCACGCCGTCCGCGCCCACCAGGATGTTCTGCGGCGAGACGTCGCGATGCACGATCCCCAGCGGCATCCCCCGCTCCGAGCACGCTTCGTGCGCCGCGTGCAGGCCGTGCAGCGCGTTCGCCACGATCGCCGCAGCGACGCGCGGTGGCGCACCTCCCCCGCCGTCCCGAACCGCCACCCGGATCAACCTGCTCAACGCCTCCCCGTGGATGTAGTCCATCACGAGGAACATCTCCCCGTCCGTCGTCACGACGTCCAGCACCGACACCACGTTCGGATGCTGGATCCGAGCCGCAATGCGCGCCTCGTCCAGGGCCATCGACACGAAGTCCGGATCCTTCGCGAAGTGCGGGTGCAGCCGCTTGATGGCCACCGTCCGCGCGAACCCCGCCGTCCCCATCAGCCGCCCCACGTGCACCGTCGCCATCCCACCGGATGCGATCTCGCCGAAGAGCGCATAGCGCCCCACCTGGCGAAACGGCGCAGTCGAAGTCGCTGGCACGGCAATCGAGGATACCACAGCGGTCCCCCGCTGGAAGCGCACCACGCTCGCTCGCCACCGTCCACCACGGCGCCGTTCGCGCTATGCTCCGCGCACCATGACCGCACGCGATCGCGATCCCGACGATGATCTGCAGACCGCCCTGGCCGGTGACCACCCCGTCGCTCTCGCTGCCCCCGTGGGATACCGCCTCACCGTGGTCGAGGGCCCCGATGCCGGACTGACCTTCGATCTGGACGGCACCGAGCCCGCGCGCGTTTTGTGCGGACAGAGTCCCGCGTGCCGACTGCGCCTGTCGGACCGGCAGATCTCGCGACGTCACCTGGCCCTCGCCATCGAGGGACGCAGCCTCCGGCTCACCGATCTCGACTCCACCAACGGCACCGTGATCGACGGAGTCCGCGTGCTCGATGCCTATCTGCGTGGCGGCGAGCTGGTGCGCGCCGGCAACTCCGCCCTGCGCGTCGATTGCCTCGATTCCGTCGCTCCCGCCCGCCTCAGCGCCGCCACCCGCTTCGGCAAGACACTCGGCGCCAGCATCGAGATGCGACGCCTCTACCCCCTGTGCGAGCGGCTCGCCGCCTCCAACGTCACCGTCGTGATCGAAGGCGAAACCGGCACCGGCAAGGAGGTCCTCGCCGAGTCCCTCCACGACTCCGGCCCGCGCGCCAACGGCCCCTTCGTCGTGTTCGACTGCACCGCTGTCCCCCCGAACCTCGTCGAGTCCGCCCTGTTCGGCCACGAAAAGGGGGCCTTCACCGGCGCCATCGCCCTGCATAAAGGCGTCTTCGAACAAGCCCACGGCGGAACCCTGCTCATCGACGAGATCGGCGATCTCGACCCCGCCTTGCAGCCAAAGCTGCTCCGCGTCCTCGAGCGCTCCGAGGTCCGCAGGGTCGGAGGCTCCCGCCCCATCCCCGTCGACGTCCGCGTGATCGCCGCCACCCGCAGGGACCTCGACAAGGAAGTGCAGGGAGGCAGGTTCCGCGACGACCTGTTCTTCCGCCTCGCCGTCACGCGCATCGAGCTGCCTGCGCTGCGCGATCGGCACGGCGACGTCCGGCTGCTCGCCGAGCACTTCTGGAACCAGCTCGGCGGCGGCCCGGCCCCGTTTCCCTACCAGGAGCTGCGCAGATTCGAAGACTATCGCTGGCCTGGCAACGTCCGCGAGCTGCACAACGCCGTCGCCCACCTCATCGCCCTCGGTACCTTGCACCCCCACGCCGGCGCCGTCATGGACCCTGCCTCGCCTCCGCCGAAAGCACCCGCCGGCCCGACGGACCTCGTCGACGACGTCCTCGCCGAGGGACTCCCCTTCCCCGCTGCAAGAGACAAGGTCCTGCAGGACTTCGAACGCCGCTACGTGCAGTGGGTGCTCGACAAGCATGGGGGAAACGTCAGGGCCGCTGCCGCGGCGTCGGGGATCGCACGACGCTACTTCCAGCTCATTCGCGCCCGCACCGTGAAGACCGACGGCTGATCCGCGTGGGTCGCCGCAGCCGCGCGGCAGCCATCGCCAAGGCCAACGCCGCCAACGACGCCCCCGCGGGATGCCGTGTCGCCGATACCGCGCATCCACCCGCCTCACCCGGATCGCCCCACTCCCCGGCACTCCCCGGTTCCGCCCCGGAGTCCGCGGAGCTCGCCGCGTCCGCCAGAACTCCCGCCTCCGCCGCCGCGGCCGCGTCGGACTTGCCCCCCGCATCCGCCTTCGACCCCGCAGCCCCGGCGCTTCCCCCCTGCGAGCCCGCATCCTTCGCCCCGGCATCCGATCCGCCCGTTCCTCCGTCGCCCGCCGAACCTCCCGTGCCGCCCGAACCACCCGCGCCCCCGGCTCCTGCCGTGCCGCCCGCCCCCGCTTCGGTCGGCACCCCCGCATCCGGCGCAGCCTTCTGCACCAGATGGAACCGCATCGCGTCCCACCCCACGTACTCCCCCGCCCCTCCTTCGTTCGTCATACGAACTACTGCCGTCGTGCCGAACCAGTACGTTCCGAGCTTCACGAACCTCCCACCGGTCTGCGACTCGTCCAGCGTGGCCGCGTGCGCCCCGTCCTGCGCCTCCACGGTCACCTTCGCCTTCGAAGCCGTCGCATGGTTCGCATAGGGGATGAACGCGCTCACGGTCCACTGCCCCGCCACCGGCAGCGTCGCCTTCCAGGTGCCGGTCATCTTCGCCGGCGAGGTCGCCGAGGCCCACGAGTAGTGCCCGCGCCATCCCCCCTTGCCTTCCACAGACACCCCCGCCGGCGCGGTGAACCCCGTGTCCACGTCGTCCACGATCACGTCATCGACAATCGCCGCATCCCACTCCGCCTGGATCTGATTCCACGACACGATCAGCATCGACAGGACATCGCTGTAGTGCTGCCAGTTCGACGGCTGCCGATACCAGCCGCACCACGACGGGTACGAGGTCTTGAAGCAATCCCAGTCGGTAGCCGCGGGGCCTTCGAGATAGGCGCTCATGGCCATGTCCCGCAGCAGCACCGAGAGCCAATAGCTGTTGTGCCTCCCCGCGGTCATCTCTCCGGGCGCGGAGGCGAGACCGGACACGCCGATCCCCGCGGGGAACGTCATGCCCTGAGCGGCGTTCTCGAGCACCGCGTTGCCCACCGCCTCCGGGGTCTGGTTCGGATGCGTCTCCGAGAACGCCTTCACCGCGCGTCCGTAGCTGTCGCTCACCTGCACCGCCAATCCGACCTGCCAGATGTTGTCCCCCCACGGCAACACCGGACAGTCGTAGTCGAGGTCGTAGTTGTAGTCGCCGCAGTTGGTCAGCCTCCACGGCGCCAGGCTCGCATCCGCCGCCGCGAACCACGCCACCATCACCGGATCCCCCGTCTTCGCCGCTGCCGATGCCCCCTCGAGCAGATACGCCTCGAGCTGACGATGGGCCTGCGGTGTGTACGCATCAAGGTTCGCCTGCGAGTCCGTCGGGGTCTTGAACCCGAAGGACTGGATGTACGAGCTCATCGATCCCGCCGGCTGCGTGTAGCGCTCGGCCTTCGATTCGCTCGCACCCAGCAGCATCGCAAGCCCCGTCCCCAGGGTCAGCCCCAGCCGGGCGGCCCGCCTTCCGCGGCCGGGACGACGCATCGCCGCGAACAGGAGCAGCGCAGGCGCCAGCAGCCACGGAGCCTTCGATCCTGCACCTCGCCCCGCTGCCGCGCACGCACACCCGGGCTCCGGTTCCGTCGACCACTGCCCGAGCCCCGCGTCTCCCGCTTTCGACTGCGCCGCGTCCGCGGAGCTCGCCTCCGGTGCCGCGCTGTCGTGCGGCTCTCCCACCGACGCTTCCTTCGCACCGTCCACCGTGTTCGCGTCCGTGCCCTTCGCGTCCGTGGCCTTCGCGTCGGTCGCCGCTTCCTTCGCGCTGTCCGCTGCAGCGTCTTCAGGAACCGAGGTCCCCGCGTCCTGGGTCGACCCCGCGTCGGCGCACGCGCCCGCCTTCGGCTGAACCTCGATCGTGCAGGACAATGCGTCGTCCGCTGGCCCCCCCTGCGATGCGTCGGAGAACCATCCCGCACCGGTGTGCAGCAGGTTGAACGACTCGGTGTACTTCTTCGCCGCGCACACGTCGGGAGCCTTCACCGCGAACTCCAGCTTGCCCTTGGCCCCAGGGATCACCGTCGCGGAGAGCTGCACCGGTCGCTTGCTGCTGACCCACTTGCCGCTCACCGCGAAGGGGCTCGTGCGATCCCGCGGCTCGGTGGTGCCGAGATACGTGTCCGAATCCCAGCTCGCACTGCCGTCGTTCTGCACCGTGAACGAAACCGTGGCCTCCTCGCCGGAGGTCATCGACGACGGGCAGCTCTTCGACACCAACGACGCTTTGAAGGGTTTTCCTGGGGCGTACACGGTCACGTACCACTTCGCCGCGACCATCGACCACGTGTACTTCGCGTCTCCTCCGTTGATGTCGCCGCTCCAGTCCGTCGTCGCATTGCCCCAAGGATCGTTGACGATCAGCCTGCCGTCCGACGTGGTCCCCTTCACCGCGATGATGTGGCCGTAGCCGAACATCTGCGTGGACAGCGCGACGGCCTTGCCCGCGTTCAGCTCCGCCTGCACCTTCGCAAACGTCGGCGACATGTACAGCTCGCTCTGCAGATCGTGTCGCCGCGCGTAGTCCACCATGGACTCGCCGTAGGCCTGCGACCCGTCCGTGCACCACCCCCACGCCCCCCACGCCTGGTGCTTGCCGTTCGCGTCGAGCTCCATCGCGTCGAAGCACACCCCCGTCTTGTAACAGTACTTCTTCGCCACATACGCGCCGTAGTCGCTGTTGTGCGACGTCGGAGTGCTCACCTGGATCGGCCACTTCGCAAGTCGCCCGAACCGCGCCACCGTCATCACCATCGACGTCGGTCCGCACGCCCAGCTCCCGTCGAAGTCGTCCGGCGTGTCCCAACGCTGGTTGATGTACGGCATCGTCGGCAGATCTTGCAGCTCCGCTTCGGGCGGGGAATCGAGCGCCGGCGCCGGCGGACGAACGATCAGCTCACCGGTCACCAGATCGAGCTCCCGCTCCTGCGGCGTGCCCGCCAGCGAGTACGCGATCCGCGCGACGCCCGGGACCTTCCTCAACGCCGTCGGCAAGCCCGAGTCCAAACGCTCCAGCACGCGCGACGATCCGTCGCCCCCCACCTCCACCAGCTCCTTCGAACGCAGGCTCGCCTCCACGCCGCGCACGTCGGAACGCACGTACACCAGGCTTCCATCCAACCATTCGACCTGCAACATGTGCCCCTGGACGTCGGTCCCCGGCACCGCAAGCGACTCGCCCGTCGCGAGGTCCACGAAGTACGGACGCTCCTCGGGCAAGTCCCCGGGCAAGTACCGGGTCACCACCAGCGTCGTGTCGCTCGCCCACCCCAGCACACGCGCGGCATCCGTGGTTCCCGCAAGCTCCACCACGTCGCCACCCACCGCCTCCACCTGCACCGTTCCGCGAAACTGCAGGCGCCGCGCTCCGCTTCCCGTCGTCACCTCCGGCGGCAACACGTGAACCCACGCGAACCGGCTCCCGTCCGGAGACCACACCGGCTTCGAATACGACTCGTCCGGCTCCGTCCTGCGCAGCTCCCGCACCTGCCCGTCCTGCATCAGCAGCAACCGCGCTCCTCCATCCCGCCCCCGCACGTGCGCGGCGACCACCGCCCCGGAAGGAGCGGCGTCGTAGACGAAGGTGTCGAGGTTCTCCTCGAAACCCTCGACCACGGGGACAGGGGAGGCCGGAATCGACGCCTGCGCCATGCCGGAGGCGCAGAGCAGCGGGACGGCCAGGGTCAACGATCGAAGCAGCTCGAGGGGTCGGGTTCGCAGTGCCATCGGGGGACCTCCTGAACGGGGGACTTTGCAGCCCCCATGCCCGCGCAGGATCACGGGGATTCCTGCGGTCGCCGCGCGAGGGGTGATCGACACGATCACCTGCGAGGCCCCCGAAACCGCACCCGAGCCCCCGGGGGGGTGCTCGTTTCGATCACCCCTGGATCGATCCGATCCAAGCCGGCGCGACGGGGTTGTGCTAGTCCCGGGGGCATGAGGCTGCGCCTCTCCCTGGTCGGTGGTGCCTGCGCGATGACGGTCGCCTCCCTGGCGTCCGCCCAGCTCTCACCGGCGCCCGCTGCGCCGATGGCCTCCCAGGCTGTGCCCGCGGCGGCGCCTGCGAGCGCCGCGCACACGGTCGTGATCCTCACGGAGATGACCGGGGACGCCGCGATCGATCCGCACCTGCGAGCGGCCACCGACGGAGTCCTGCAGCGGATTCGGGCGCGCGGCTACGAGATGCACTCGCCTTCGGCGGTGGGTGCCGCAATGCCCACCAACCCGCAGCCCGCGGCCCTGCGCGCCGCCGTCGGCGCCGAGCTGCTCGTCCGCGTCGCCGTGCGCTACCGCGACCGCGACCGCGCCGTGATCCACCTCGCCGTCCTGTCCGCCCTCGGACAGCGCACCCAGGACATCACCGCGTCGCCGGCGGAAATCGCCGCCGCCGTGCCCGCGGCCGCCGACGCGATGCTCCCTCCCCCCGGCACCGCGGTCCCCGCCCCCTCGCCCGCTGCGCCCCAGGTCGCCCCCATGCCCCCGACGCCCGCGTCGACCGACCGTGTCGTGCTGCGCGATGGGAGCATCGTCAACGGCAGGATCCTGCAAGGAGTTCCGGGGTCCTTCGTGGTGATCGCGACAGCCGACGGGCTGCAGCGGACGATCTCGTGGGATCGGATCGCAGAGGCGCAATCGGCGGGGAGCCTGCCCGGGGCTGCGGCATCGACGACACTCCCTGTCGCATCCGTTGGGCAGACGGCGTGGGACCGTCGCGGCGGCTCGCTGTTCACGTTCGACGTGCAGGCGTTGATCGTCGGGGTCCTGGAATCGAGGACGACGATCGTGGACAAGACGTTCACGAGCGGCGAGACGATGCGGTTCACGGGGACGGGCAACGCGGGCGGAGGCGGCGGCGGGCTGGGGTTCCACCTCGGGTACTTGTATCTGGGCGCCCCCGACGTCGCGAAGGGGAACACCTGGGCGGGATTCCGGGTGGGCACCGGGCTCGAGCTGGCGATGGCCGCCTACGGGCACAGGAACGATTCGAAGATCCAGGCGGGCTTGCGCGATTCTTCGGGCAAGGTGCTGATCCCGGGCACGGCGAGCGGAGGCGACACCACGTGGACCTCGACCACGCTCGTGATGGTGCCGCTCACCCTCGGCGGGCAGTTCGGCTTCGGCAAGTTCTGGAACGGCTCACGCTGGAACGGCACCCAGCTCGGGATCGACTGGCGTCCCACCTACTACCGATCGAAGCCTGGCGACCTCGAGCCGACCAGCGGAGTCAACCCGGCCGGGATGCAACTGACTCTGGACGTGGGCTCGTTGGAAGCGGGCTCGAAGCTGGAGTCGAACTTCCGCATGGCCGTCACGTTGCTGCCGCCCGTCTCGGATCACCCCACCGTGCTCACCCTCGGCTTCGGAGCCGGATGGT
Source organism: Myxococcota bacterium (assembly GCA_022703255.1). Classification (GTDB taxonomy): domain Bacteria; phylum Myxococcota_A; class Polyangia; order Polyangiales; family Polyangiaceae; genus JACRCQ01. Next base: position 18,082 of record JAKLDZ010000035.1, read on the forward strand.
ACTGATCGCGTGATCGTGGGACCGTGAGACCGTGACCGTGACCGAACGTGGTCGTGGTCGTGGTCGACAGAAACCGTGACCGCGACCGTGTGGTCAGCAGCCGTCGCAGCTCGCGGGGACGACGGGACCGACGTAGGGGGAGCTGACGCAAGTGGTGGTCTTCATGGACTCGGCGCACTCGTTCCAGCGTTCCTGGGAGCAGGAGCTCTCGAGGGACCGCAGGGAGCTGAACTCGTCGAAGTTCTGCTCGACGCAATCCTCCTCGCCACCGGGATAGGAGCGGAGGAAGTCCTGCGTGCCCTGATCCTCGCCGCGGAGCTCCTGGTGGCACTTGAGCAGGCGGGCGCAGTACGCCTCGTAGAACTGGTGCGAGGCCTCGTCGAAGCTCGGGTTGTCGCCACCGTTGCAGGCGCAAGCGCCGAAAACGGCGGCAGCGAGCAGGATCGGGCGGGGAGTTCGCATCACGAGGGGATTCCCATGCCATGTCGAGGCGGGACGGTCAATCGGTGGGCGGACCGGCAGGTTCGCGAAGGGCGCTACAGGACACTGATGGTGTGGATGCCGTCGAAGATGGAGGAGTCCATTTTGGAGAGGTCGGTGACGGATGAGCCGGATGCCTTGTACACGGTCACGGAGAAGTACCCGGGAAATGTGAAGGTGTAGGAGGTCCCCCCAGGGTAGGTGCCGACGGTTGTCTTGTAGTTGTAGGTGATCGTCACAAGGTCCTTGACGGTGTTGCGCAGCGCGACGCGACCCGCGGTGCCGGAGGCGGCGTACAAGTTGTAGATGCCCGGGGGTGCGGTTGTGAAGCGGGCGATCTTGCTGATGTAGTAGTCACCCACGGTGCTGGATGCAGTGACAGGCACCCAGGCGGTGCAGATACCGTCGAGACAGCCCAGCTTCGCACAATCCCCATTGTCCTCCCACTTGCCAACGGCGTTGCACTTGAGAGGGTTGGTGATGTCGCACCCCTTGCTGTACGGGAAGCACGACCCCACGCAGACTCCAGCGCTGCACAGATACGGGCACTTGGAGCCGCTCTTCCAGACGCCGGTCGCGTCGCAGGTCTGCGGATACAGGCTGCTGCACTGCTTGTCGCCCGGAACGCAGACACCCGTGCAATCTCCGGCAGAGCAAACGAAGGGGCAGGCAGTGCCGTCGACCCAGGTTCCGGAGGCGGAGCAGGTCTGGGGAACGAGCCCGCTGCACTGCTTGGTGCCCACGGTGCAAGACCCCGCGCAGGTCCCCGCCGTACACACGTATTGACAGGTCTCCCCGTCTACCCACTGCCCGTCCGAGGAACACTCCTGGGTCTTCTGACCGCTGCAACGCTTCTCGCCCGGAGTGCAGACTCCCGTGCAGTCTCCCGTCTTGCACACGAACGTACAAGGAGCGGCGGACTGCCACGTTCCGGCAGAATCACAAGCACGCGGCGTCAGCCCGAGGCAGGCCTTGCCGCCGGGCGTGCACTCCCCCGTGCATGCACCGTCGGCGCACACGAACGGACACGACGTCCCGCTCTGCCACTGCCCGTTCGCGTCGCACGTCTGCGGGCTCAGCCCGGTGCACTGATTCGTCCCCGGGACGCAGGCTCCGGTGCACTGACCCGCACTGCACAGGTACTCGCATTCGGTGCCGGCTTGCCACGTGCCTCCCACACAACTCTGGGGAACAAGCCCGTCGCACTGCTTCGCGCCCTCGGTGCACGCGGTCTTGCACTCCCCGCCGACGCACAGCACCGGACACTCACTCGCCGCATCCCACTGGCCGCTCGTGTTGCAGGTCTTCGGAACCTTGCCGCTGCACAGCTTGGCGGCGGGCGTGCACACCCCGGTGCACTCGCCCTCTCCAGAACACACGAACGCGCACGGGGCCTCGTTCGACCACGCGCCGTCGCTCCCGCACGATTGCGGCGTCCTATCGTTGCACTTGCGCGAGCCCGGCACACAGCTCCCCGCGCACTCGCCGTCGGTGCACGCGTACTCGCACGTCGTCTTGGTGCTCGAGATGAGGTCCGGACCGCACTCGTGCGCGACCTTGTCCTCGCAGATCTTGTCCCCCGGCTGCTTGCCGACGCACACCGCGATCGGCTCCTGGCAGCTCCCCTGGCTCACGCCCGCGGTGGTGTCACACAGCAGGTTCCCGGAGCACGACTGCAATGCTTGCCATTCGTGGGAATCGGGATCGCATATCAGCACGAGCTTCTGCGCGTGCCCCGCACACGCGAGCTCGCCCGCCTTGCAGCAGGGCTCGCCCAGCGTGCCGATGGGTTGCGCTGCGCCCGATTCGCAATCGGTCGCTCCCCCCTCGGTTTCCACCGACGCATCCCCGGAGGATCCCGCGGTGCCAGCCTGTCCCGCGCTCCCCGCGGAGCCGCCCATGGAAGCGTCGGCGTCGAGGGGCTCGGCGTCGGGAACAGTGCACGCCGCGAACACCAACGCAGCCGGAATTGCCCAGAAGAGCCCTCTGTTCAAGCGCATCGCAAGCCTCCCCTCCTCTACCACGCTCCGCGAAGGAGCAAGCCACCTTCACCACGCCCGGCCAGGGGCGAAACCGTCCACGCCGCCGATTGCCGCGCAGGCTTCGGCGACGGCGCCGTGAGATACAACACCGCACCCGCGGCGATGAGCGCTCCCCCCGCAATGAATCCTACCGTCGCCAGCGTCCCCGCACCCTTCGCGTCGTCGTTCGCCGCAAGCCCGTCCGCATTGCACCCCTTCGGGTAGTCCAGGCAATTGGCCTTCGCGTCGTCCTGCAAGGACTTCATCTTCAATCCGTAAATCGTCCCCACGGCCAGCCCCACCACCCCGAGCCCCGCCGCCGATATCCCCAGCACGCGCTGCGTACCCCACTTGCCCGCAGGCTTGACGTCCGCCGTAGGATGCTGCTCCCCCTGCGGTGGCACTGCCGTGCCCGATTCCCCCGCCGGCGCAAGCGCCGCCCCCGCTGCCTCCGGCGCCTTCTCGAGCACCGGAATCGACACGCTCTCCTGCGCCGCTCCCGCCGCTACCTTCACCGTCGTCTTCCAGGTCGCTCGCCCGGGCGCTGACACGATGAGCTCGTGTTCCCCAGGATCCACCGGCACCGCGGTCCCCCAAATCGGCTTGCCCAATCCCAGCCCGTCCCGCTTGATCTCGAGCCCTTCAAGCTGCGATTCGCTCGGAACCACCACCGTCAGACGCGAGAGCTTCGGCTCGAGCGCCGCCGCCTTGTCCAACGCGATCTTCTGCCGCGGCGCCTGCCCCGCCGCTGCCGCCGCCGACGCCGCCGAGTGGAACGTCGCCCACGCCGTCGCGGTCTTCCCGCTCCGCTCGTAGCAGTCCCCCAAGTACAGCAGCGTCCCCACCGCAGGGTCGATCTGCTGGCTCTCCGCCAGCTTCGGACACGCCTGCTCCAGCTTTCCTTCGTCGAGCAGCCGACGCCCCTCCTGGAACAGCGCCTCCGCCGCTACCTTGTCCCCCTTGCCCTGCGCCGATCCATCGGCCCCTGCCGTGATCGCCGCGCACGCCAGGAACACTGACGCAATGATTCGTTGGCCCTTCCGGCTCACTCTCGTCCTCCGTAATCCGTCCGCGTCGGTGCCGGCGCAGTCTTCGTTGCCTTCACCGGCGGCTTCTTCCCCGTCCCCACCGGCGCCCCAACCTTGCCCCCCGCGGGGACCTTCGACGTCTCCTCACCCGCGGAATGCACCGGAGCGGCGCTCGCTGCAGGCTCCGCCGACGACTCCCCTGGCACGGCGCTCGCCGTGGACGCAGCAGAAGCCGATGGGCTCTCGACCGCGGCCGTCTGACTCGCTGCCTCCTGCGCCGATGACGCCGTTGCAGGTCCGGGGGCCAGCGCGCGCACGGTGAAGAACACCGCGACAGCCGCCACTGCAATCGACACGGCGACCATGCCGACGATGAGTCCCACGTGCGATCGCTGCGCAGGGATCCCCGGGCCCGTGTTGCCCCACGCCGCGTTGGTGTGCGAGCCCGGAGGCATGTTCATCCCGGGCCCCGTGCTCGCGCCGTAGCCAGGGCCCGTGCTCGCGCCGTAGCCAGGGCCCGTGCTCGCGCCGTAGCCAGGGCCCGTGCTCGCGCCGTAGCCAGGGCCCGTGCTCGCGCCCGGCGCAGCCCCCGTCGACGGCATCGTGCCCATGATCGCTGGAGGCGGCACCGAAGGAGCCCCGAGCACCCGGTCCGCACTCACGCGCCCCAACGGCGACGCGAACGGAGCGATCGCCTGGACCAGCGCCTTCACGCTCGGCATGCGCTGGTTCACGTCCTTCTCGAGACACATCAGGATCGCCGCCTCGAGGCCTTCCGGCACGTGTGGAGCCAGAGCACGCACTCGCGGGGACGGAGAGGTGAGCACCGCCGCGCACACCTCGGCCAGACTCTCGCAACTCCAAAGCGTCTGCCCCGTCAGCAGCTCGTACAGGATCGCCCCGAGCCCCCAGACATCCGCTCGCGCATCCACCTGGCGCGCCGACCTCATCTGCTCCGGCGACATGTACAGCGGAGATCCCATCACCGTCTGCGTGCTCGTCACCGCCCCCGATCGATCCGAGGTGCCGTCGGCGGAACGCACCTTCGAGATGCCGAAGTCCAGCACCTTCACGCACGGCGCCCCATGCGCGTCGCGCGACACGAACAGGTTCGCAGGCTTCAGGTCGCGATGCACGATCCCGACCGCATGGGCCTCCGCCACCGCTTCGCTCGCCTGCAGGATGTAGTCCACCGCCTCGTGCACCGGCAGCGGTCCGCGCGCTTGAAGCAGGTCCGACAGATCCGCCCCCTCGAGCAGCTCCATCACCATGTACGGCACGCCCGTGTCGAGACGCCCGACATCGAGCACCCTGGCGACATGCTCGCTCTTCAGACGGACCGCCGCCTTGCCTTCGCGAAGGAAGCGCGCCGCGGAATCCGCGTGCGACGCCACCTCGGGGAGCATCAGCTTGATCGCGACCCGTCGCTCCAGATCGAGATGGAGCGCCGCCACCACCACTCCCATCCCGCCAGCTCCCAGCACCTTCTCGACCTGGTACTTCCCGGCGATCAAGGCACCGGGCTGAAGCTGTAGTCCGTCGGCAGATCCATCCATCTCGTTGCCCCGTCCTGCAGGCTTCCGGACAATACCCCGCGCGCTCCCCCCCGGCAAACCATCCACGCGGCTTCCCCCCGGCTTTCTCC